>CAYGZI010000006.1:0-23517 GCA_964354245.1 uncultured Planctomycetaceae bacterium | reverse complement strand
TGAGGCCACCAGGCAATCGCTAGATGCCCACGTCAAGGAAACGAAGGCCCAACTGGACGCCCAGGACCAGGAGCTGCTGGCAGTGCGCCAGGAGGCCATGCAGCTCTTGCGGCGGCGCGGACAATGGCGCGACGGCTGCGAGCCGCCGGTGGCGGGCAGGCCGCCCCAGGGCGATCCCCTCCAGCGCCGCGCCGAGCTGGTAGCGGCGGCGAAGAACCACCTGCGCGGACTGCAAACGCAGGCCACCGGGCTGCTGGTGCGGCTTTTTCAGGCGGGCAAGCGGCAAGCAGCCGACCGGTTCCGGGCGATCCTGCAAACGCTGGCCGACGCGGAGGTTTCCCGCCGCGCCGCCGTGCAAGCGGCCGAGGCCCGCCGGCAGGAGCAATCGGCCGAAATCGCCGCCAAGACCAGCGCCGAGATCGAGAAGGCCGAAGAGGCGTACTCCCGGGCCTCGGCCCGCCTGACGCAGGAGCGGCAGGAGGAGATCGCGCGGGCGAGCGCGGAATTCTCGTCGCTCCGCTCGACTGCGGTCGAGCGCCACAACCGGGAGCTGCGCGAGCTGGAAGAGAGCTATGCCCGGCGGCTCGGGGAGATCGACTCGGTCTACCAGGGCGAATCCAGCGGACTGGACCAGGGCTACTCCCGCGCCATGACGGAGCGCGAGGCCCGCTTCCAGCGCGATTGGGAGGCCGCGTCGTCGCGATGGCTCACCGGGATGCAGGAACTCCAGGCCACGGTCGATGAGATGAATCGCACCTGCGACCGCCTCTTTCCGCCGTGGAATGCCCCGGCGTGGGGCCGCTGGACGCCGGCGCGCGGCATCCCTTCGGCGATTCCCTTCGGACGCCTCCAGTTCAAGCTGAGCGACCTGGACGGCGGAATGCCCGCGGATCGGCGGTTGCTCCCCCCGCGCACCGAGTTTTCCATTCCCGTGCCGCTGGCGCTCGGCGATCACTCGCTCGTGCTGCTTCGGGCCGAAGGCGATGGGCGCACGCGGGCCGTCGAAGCCTTGCAGGCCATGATGCTTCGCCTGCTGACCGCGATGCCGCCGGGCAAGGTCCGCTTCCTCATCGTCGATCCCACCGGCCTGGGCGAGAACTTCTCGGCCTTCATGCACCTGGCCGACTACAACGAGAAGCTGATCTCCAACCGCGTCTGGACCGACAGCGGGCACATCGAGCGCCGCCTTGCGGAGCTGACCGAGCACATGGAGAACGTGATCCAGGTCTATCTGCGCAACGAGTTTCAGTCGGTGCAGCAGTACAACGAGTCGGCAGGGGAGCTGGCCGAGCCGTATCGGATTCTCGTGGTGGCCAATTTTCCCGCCGGGTTTTCGGAAATCGCGGCGCAGCGGCTCTTGAGCGTCGTGGCCAGCGGGGCCCGCTGCGGCGTCTACACGCTGATGAGCCTCGACGGCCGCCTGCCCCTCCCGCGCGATTTTCACCTCGCCGATCTGGAGCGGCACGCGGTCAAGTTGTCGTCCAGCGGGGAGCGGTTCCTCTGGCAGCATCCCGAGCTTGGCCCGCTGCCGCTGGTGCTGGACGGCCCCCCCGAGCCCGAGCAATTCACCGAGATCGTGCGCCGCGTGGGCCGCGAGGCCCAGGACGCCGACCGCATCGAGCTGCCCTTTGAGTGGGTCATCCCCGAGGAGCACCAGTGGTGGACCACCGAGAGCCGCTCGGGCGTTGACGTGCCGCTCGGCCGGGCCGGTGTTACCAAGCTCCAGCACCTGCAACTCGGGCGCGGGACCTCCCAGCACGTCCTGATCTCCGGCAAGACCGGTTCGGGCAAGTCCACGCTGCTGCACGTCTTGATCGTCAATCTCGCCCTCCGCTACAGCCCGGACGAGGTCGAGTTGTATCTCGTCGATTTCAAGAAAGGGGTCGAGTTCAAGGCGTATGCCGAGGCCGGGCTTCCCCATGCGCGGGTGATCGCCATCGAGAGCGAGCGGGAGTTCGGCCTGAGCGTGCTGGAGCGGCTCGACCTGGAGCTGAAGCGCCGCGGCGACCTGTTCCGCGAGCGGGGAGTGCAGGACCTCCACGCATTCCGCGCCGCCGAGCCGGACGCAAAACTGCCCCGCGCGCTGCTGGTGATCGACGAGTTCCAGGAGCTGTTTGTCGAAGACGACCGCATCGCCCAGAGCGCGGTCTTGCTGCTGGACCGGCTGGTGCGCCAGGGCCGGGCCTTTGGGATTCACGTGCTGTTGGGCTCGCAAACGCTGGCCGGCGCGTATTCGATCCCCCGCAGCACGATCGGCCAGATGGCCGTGCGCATTGCACTCCAGTGCAGCGAGGCCGACGCCCACCTCATCCTCAGCGAGGAGAACACCGCCGCGCGCCTGCTGGCCCGGCCCGGCGAGGCGATCTACAACGACGCCAACGGGCTCTACGAAGGGAACCATCCGTTCCAGATCGTGTGGCTGCCCGATGAGGAGCGGGTCCGCTATCTCCAGCGGCTCAGCCAATGGGCCGAGAAGCGAGGCTATGCCGCCTCGCCGGCGATCGTCTTCGAGGGGAATCTCTCGGCCGATCCGAGCAAGAACCCGGCGCTTCACGCGCTCCTGGCGGCGGCTTCGTGGCCGGGGGAGGGCGCGGCGGCCAAGGCCTGGCTCGGTGCGCCGGTCTCCATCAAGGAACCCACCGCAGCGGTCTTCGTGCGCCAGGGCGGCTCCAATCTGCTGGTGGTCGGCCACAACGAGGAGGAGGCCCTGGGCATTCTGGCAACGGCTTTGATCGGCCTGGCATCGCAACATGCACCGGAGCGAAAAAGGGGTCAGAACGATTTTCCCACCCCGGCTGGGGCGACTTCGTCACAAGGCACTGAGGCAGTGCCGAGAACGGAAAATAGTTCTGACCCCTTTTTCCCGGGTGCTCGGTTCTATGTGCTTGACGGCACTCGGCCCGACGCGGCGCAGGCCGGCTGCTGGAATCGCCTCGCGTCGATCGTGCCGCACGCGATGAAGGTCGCGCCGCCGCGCGGGACGGCGGGCGTCATCGCCGAAATCGCCGCCGAGCTGGATCGCCGCGAGAAGTCGGGAGAGGATGCTGCCCCGCCGATCTACCTCTTCATCCACGATCTCGCCCGGTTCCGCGATCTGCGCAAGGCGGAGGACGATTTCGGTTTCTCCCGGTCTGAAGAGGGCAAGCCGCAAAGCCCGGCCCAGCAACTCCGCACCATCCTCCGCGAAGGCCCTCCTCTGGGAATCCATGCCCTGATGTGGAGCGACAGCTACAACACGGCCGTCCGGACGCTCGACCGGCAGGGGCTCGAGGACGTCGAGCTGCGCGTGGCCTTCCGCATGAACGCCGCCGATTCGAGCAGCCTGATCGACTCGCCGCTTGCGGGCCAGCTCGGCATCCACCGGGCCATTTTCGACGACGAGTCCCAAGGCCGGCTCGAAAAATTCCGCCCCTACGGCCTTCCGCCCGGCGACTGGCTCGATTGGGTCAAGTCGCGGCTACACGATCCCTCGCGGAGTGTGTGAGCGAGGAATGGGAGCTGTCCCTCTCCGCGGGGTGTTGCACTCTTTGACTCTTCTCATCTCGTCGGCTAGAATAGGCGACGAAGGAGGTGAGGACTATGCCATCGCCTTTCCCGGGCATGGACCCGTACATCGAAGACCCAGAAGTGTGGAGCGATTTCCACGGGAGACTGGCGGAGGAGATCTCGGCCGCGTTGAATCAGGTGCTTCAGCCGCGATACGTCGCCCGCCTGACACCGCGCGTGACGTATGAGGTCGTGGAGATTGGCGAGCGGCATAGTGTCCGTCCTGATGTCGGCGTCTGGCAGCCTCAGCCTGCCTTCGAACAGGCAGGTGGAGGCGCGGCTGTTGTCACGGCCGCGCCGGTCGAGAGTGCGGTTCCGATGGAACTGCCCTTGCGATTGTACACGGTCGAAGTATGCGAGACAGCCGGGTTGCGGCCGGGCACCGACCGAAGGTTGGTCGCGGCCATCGAGGTGCTTTCGCCCGTCAACAAGCGACCGGGCCACGAAGCGTATCACGACTACCTGCGCAAGCGGCGCGAGCTCTTGCGTTGCGATGCGCATCTGATCGAGATCGATCTCCTGCGCGGCGGCCAGCGCCCGCCGCTGGAACGGCCGGTGCCGCCCGCGCCGTACTATGTGACTCTCAGCCGGGCGGGCCGCCGCCCGTACGTCGAGGTCTGGCCCATCCAGTTGCACGAGAAGCTCCCCGTGCTGCCCGTGCCGCTCTTGGAGCCCGACCCGGACGTGCCGCTGGACTTGGGCGCGGTCGTGGCGGCCGTCTACCATCGCGGGGCTTACGCGCGGCTGATAGACTATCGCCAGCCCCCGCCGGCCCCGCCGCTTTCTGAAGCAGAAACCGCCTGGGTTGAGGAGCGCTTGGGGGCGGAGAAGACGCCGTAAACGTTTCACAGGGTGAGTTCGACGGGAAAAAGCGACAGCCTTCAAAGTCGGGTGATCTATGGTGATCCAACTCAACCCCGAACTGGAAGTCGCCTTAAACGAGTCGGCTCGTCGGCAAGGGGTGGCGCCGGACGTCCTGGCAATCAGCGTTTTGCGGGACCGGTTTCTGCCGTCCGGGCCGTCGTTCGCGTCACAGGATGAATGGGAGCGAATGCTGCTCGGACTGGCGACGGACTGCGGTGTGTCCCTACCCGACTCGGCCCTAAGCAGCGAAGAGTTATACGAGTAATGGTCTACCTGATCGACACGAGCATTCTGGCCCGCCTGGCGAATACGGCCGACATGTCTTACCCGGTGGCCACTCGCGCCGTGCTGCAATTGCACCGGCGCGGCGAGGTTCTGCACGTTACCCCGCAAAACCTGATCGAGTTCCGAAATGTGGCCACGCGGCCGGTGGCGTTGAATGGCTTGGGGTTGGCGCCGCCGGACGCGGAGAAGAGCGCTGCGGGGTTCGAGGCGGCATTTCCGCTACTGCCAGAGACGCCGGACATTTACCCCTTGTGGAAGGCCGTGGTGGGAGCGCTCGGAGTGGTCGGCAAGCACGTGTATGACGCTCGGCTGGTTGCGGTCTGTCACGCTCACAAGGTCACGCACTTGTTGACCTTCAATGTGCCGCACTTCGCCCGCTTGGCCAGTTTCGGGGCAGGAATTGCGGTGGTCGATCCCGCCGCCGTGTGAGGTGGTCTTGCTGCACTCACGGGATAAGTTGGTCCCGGGAATGGGGTCCCCGGGAATGGGGTCAGGCCGTGAATAGTGATTAGCATGTCCCACGCGGCCCGCTAGTCACAAATCACGGCCTGACCCCATCGCGGCGCTGATACTTGCGTGGCCGGCAAAGCCGGCCCGACGATTACGGCTGCGTCTTCGCGGGAAGCGGCCGGATCTTGATGTTGCGGTACTCGATCCGCGCGGTGTGGTCTTGCAGGCAAATGTACCCTTTGGTGGGCGGTTTCAGGAAGTGCTCCATCTTCTTGAACTTGCTCTTGGCCACCAGTGCGTTCCAGTCGTCACTGCCCAACTCGTACTGGAGGAGCTTCACGCCGTTGAGCCAGTGCTCCATGTGCCGGCCGTCGGCCACGACGCGGACCGCGTTCCACTGGCCACGCGGGCGCGAAACGTCCTTGACCGGGGCATAGAGGTCGTAGCACGCCCCGGCCAGCTCCTTGACGCTGCGCCCGGGATAGGCCGCGTTGTCGAGGATCTGCATCTCCGGCCCGGTGTGCCACGAGGTCACGGCATCTTCCGAGGCCCGGAGGATGAGGCCGCTGTTGCCGGCCCGGTCCACGATCTTCCACTCGAGCTTGAGCTCGAAGTTGTCGAACTGGCCGGTGGTGACGACGTCGTCGCCGCCGCCGGCGCCTTTGCCGCCTGCGCCGCCGCTGACGCGCACCAGGGCGCCGTCGATCACCTTCCAACCGGGCGGCATCTTGTCCATCTTGTAGCCGCGCCAGCCGTCGGTGGTCTTGCCGTCGAACAAGAGGCGCCAGCCGGCATTCTTCTCGCGTTCGGTCAGGGTGTTGGCGGGCTTGGCTGCCGGCGCGGCCGCCAGAAGGGCGAGAGCCAAGGGAAGTGCATGGAAGAGGGAAATCATCGCAGGGCTCCTTCTTTGCTTCGGTGGGATAGTGAGGGAGTGACGTCGGTGCCCAGCCTAACCCCTCCGCAAGGCGATTTCAACGGGGGCAAAGGGGTCAGGCCGTGAGTAGTGATTAGCATGTCCCCAGCGGCCCGCTAATCACAAATCACGGCCTGACCCCATCGCGGCTAGAGCTCCTGGGCCCGTTTGTCCCATGCGGCGAAGTCGGGGAGCTGTCCGTCTGAGGGGGCCACGTTCACGGTCGGTCCTGCCGCCCCCTCGACTGGTCCAACGACAGGCTGCTGCTGGGGAGCGGGTACCGTGAGCCGTAGCTTCGGACCATCGCCCCCTACGTCCTCTGCATGGGGAGTTTCCATACCATCGGGGGAATCCTCAAGAGGAGCCGGGGGCCCCTGCACTTCAAGCGAGATGAGGTCAGGTTCGTCGGCGCTGAGCTCGAACGCTGCCTCCTCGGGCCGCTGATATGAATCCACCCCATGTACGGACTGCGGGGCCTCGGCGGTCTCCTCGCCGCCATACTCGTATTCCACGCGAAACGTGATCGGCCCAATAGTGAATTCGTCGTTGGGACGAAGCGGTGCCTCGGGGACCGGCTTTCCATCGATGATCGTCCCGTTAAGCGAGCCCAGGTCGCGGATCCGCAGCAATCCGTCCGCCTCATAGAGTTGGCAATGCTGGCGGCTGATCATCGGATGGGCGACCGTCAGGTCTGCCTTCCGGCTCCGCCCGATCGTGGCGGGGACGCCCAGGGTGACGTGGGTCCTCTTCGTCCTGCCCCCGACGACGATGAGCTGGATTTCCATGGAAAGGGTGGACTTGGGTTCAGAAGCGGCCTGCATCAGCGGGTGGGTGGCGCGGAGAAGGCCGGCAACTTTGATCGTAACTGGAACTTCCTCCAGCGGCAACTGAAACGGCCTTGTGCCTCGACGCTCCCCCTAGGAAAGGGTAGCACGCGGGCGATTGATGACTTCGGCAAAGCAGTCGGCGAAGGCGAAAGGGGATGGGCGGCTCACGGTTCGGCCGCGGAGGGCCGGGTTTCGGCGAGGCTTGCCGTGCGCTCGTTGGGGTGGTTGACGCGGAGGCGAGAATCCGCTTTCCTGGTGGGAGGTTAATTGCCCTTGCAGTCGGCCCTTCGGAACCTATAATTCCGAGACTTTGGCGAGGCGACGGACCCATAGGTTTGGGGGGTCGTGGCCGCCGGGTTGAGCTCAAGCGGGTGTAGCTCAGTTGGTAGAGCACCACCTTGCCAAGGTGGCTGTCGTGGGTTCGAGTCCCATCACCCGCTCTTCGCGTTTCCTGAGTCTCCGTTGAACGGCGATCCTACATGGCTGGTACAGACCCGGATAACCTCCGAAAAGAGACCGACGAGCCCGTGTCCGTGTCCGACGACTCCGACGAGTTGTCCTTGCCCGAGGACTCCGGTGCCGTAGAGGCGGCCGAGGCCGCCGAGCCGACGGACGCGGACGCGGGAGAGGAGCCCAAGGAGAAGCTCTCCTTGGAAGTGGACATTCAGACTCGCAGCGCGTGCCAGCGGCACATCGTGGCCAAGGTCTCGCGCGAGGACATCGACCGGTTCTTCGACAAGGAGTTCTCCGACCTGATGGGCACGGCGCAAGTGCCCGGTTTCCGCCCCGGGCACGCTCCGCGCAAGCTCGTGGAGAAGCGTTTCCGCAAAGACGTCGGGGATCGGGTCAAGAGCGGCTTGCTCATGGACAGCATTGCCCAAATCACCGAGGAGCAGAAGCTCTCGACGATCAGCGAGCCGGATTTCGACCTGGACGCGGTGGATCTGCCCGACGAAGGGCCGTTGAGCTTTGAGTTCGACATCGAGGTCCGGCCCGACTTCGACGTGCCCGAGTGGAAGGGCCTCACCATCCAGCGGCCGGTTCGCGACTTCACCGAGGAGGACGTGGACAGGGCGCTGCGGGACCTGCTCTCGCGGCACGGGCAATTGGTGCCGTATTCGGGGTCGGCGGAGTCGGGCGATTACATCAGCACGAACCTTACGTTTAGTTGCGAAGGCCAGGTGCTTTCCAGTGCGGAGGCCGAGCTGATCCGCATCCGGCCCGTGCTGAGCTTCCGCGACGGCAGAATCGAGAAGTTCGACGAACTGATGAAGGGGGTCCGCGCCGGGGAGACCCGCGAGGGGCAAGCCCGGCTGAGCGAAGACGCTCCCAACCAGGCCCTGCGCGGCCGGAGCGTGACCGCCACGTTCGAGGTCCAGGAAGTCAAGCGTCTGGAGCTGCCGGAGATGACGCCGGAGTTCCTCGAGGGGATTGGCGACTTCGAGTCCGAGGCCGAGCTGCGGGACGCCGTCCGCGACAACCTCGATCGCCAACTGGAGTACCAGCAGCGCCGGCGGGCCCGCGAGCAGATCACCGCGGCCTTGACCGTCGCCGCGGACTGGGACTTGCCGCCGGAGATGCTGAAGCGTCAGAGCGAGCGCGAGCTGGCCCGGGCCGTGATGGAGCTCCGCAGCAGCGGGTTCGGCGACGAGCAGATCCGGGCCTACGAGAACGAGCTGCGGCAGAACAGCCGCGCGGCCACGGCCCGGGCGCTGAAGGAGCATTTCATTCTGGAGCGGATCGCCGAGGAGGAGAAGATCGAGGAGGCGCCGGAGGATTACGACGAGGAGATCCGGCTGATGGCCGCGCAGAGCGGGGAGACGCCGCGCCGGGTCCGCGCCCGGCTGGAGAAGGCCGGGCGCATGGACGTGCTGCGCAACCAGATCGTCGAGCGCAAGGTGATCGAGCTGATCCTGGAGCACGCCAAGTTCAAGGACGCGCCGTACGTGCCGGAGGCGACGGAGGCGGAGGCCCTGGACCGGACGGCCGGCGGAGGAGGAGAGGAAGCGAAGAAGCCCGAGGAGGAAGAGGAGGGCGCAGCGAAAACCGTTTAGCCGCCGCGCTTGCGCGGCGCGTCCGGAAGAGGGGCGAGTGATGAGGGGGATCGCGCAGATCATCGTTTAGCCGCCGCACTTGCGCGGCGCCGTGAAACATTCGTCGAGAGGAAGGATGAACACTTACGTGCGCCCGTCTTTGGCCGATCCCACGTTGGGCTACCGCGAGTACCAGCGCCAGCGCCAGTTGACGCTGGGGGATTTGCTCCTGGAGAACCGCATCATCCTGCTCCAGGGCATCATCCACGACGCCAACGCCAACGAAGTGGTGATGAAGCTCTTGTACCTCCAGAGCGAGAACCGGCGCAAGGACATTCACTTCTACATCAATTCGCCCGGCGGGAGCGTCAGCGCCACGCTGGCCATCTACGACACCATGCAGATCCTCAGTTGCCCGGTGGCGACGTATTGCGTCGGACTGGCCGCCAGCGGGGGAGCGGTCCTCCTGGCCGGCGGATCCAAGGGCAAGCGATACGCCCTGCCTCACGCCAAAGTGATGATCCACCAGCCCTACGGCCAGGTCGGCGGCCAGGTCTCCGACATCGAAATCCAGGCCCAGGAGATCCTCAAGACCCGCGACGCCCTCAACCAGATTTTCGCCGGGCACACGGGCCAGCCCATCGAGCGCATCGCCAGGGACACCGACCGCGATTTCTACATGACCGCCGAAGAGGCCAAGCAGTACGGCATCGTGGACGACATCCTCACCCAACAGAAGGTCGCCGAAAGCCAGGAAGCGGAAGAAAACTGAGATGACCCTGATACCCTTCGTGATCGAGAAGAGCGGCCGCGAAGAGCGGGCGATGGACATTTACAGCCGCCTGCTCAAGGACCGCATCGTCTTCATCGGCTCCGCGATCTCGGACGACGTGGCCAACGCGGTGGTCGCCCAGTTGCTCTTCCTACAGGCCGAAGACCCCAAGGCCCCGGTCAATCTTTACGTCAATTCTCCCGGCGGCAGCGTCAGCGCCGGCCTGGCCATCTACGACACCATGCAGTTCATCAGTTGCGACGTGGCCACCTACTGCGTGGGCCAGGCGGCCTCGATGGCCGCCGTGCTTCTGGCCGCCGGCACCCGGGGCAAGCGCCACGCGCTGCCCAATGCCCGCATCCTCATCCACCAGCCCATGGCCGGCATGGAAGGCAGCGCCGAAGACATCATGATCCATGCCAAGGAGTTCGGCAAAATCAAGGAGCGGCTCAACAAGATTCTGCTGAAGCACACCGGGCATCCCTTGGAGAAGATCGAGAAGGACACCGACCGCGACCGGTTCATGTCGGCCGAGGAAGCCCGCGATTACGGCCTGATCGACCAGGTCGTCGAGCGCATACAGCCAAGCTCATAGCGGGGGGAGAGAACAAGGAAGTGTTGCCAGCCTCGTTCCGAAGCTCCGCTTCGCCGCAAACGGGCGGTCAAAGCAGAGCTTTGGGAACGGGTGTTCCCAAGCTGGAGCTTGGGAACGAGGCGTGACAAGGAAGTTGCGCACCATGAAGGCGTGGCCATTTGCCCTGATCGGGCTCGCTTGCCTGGCGGCAACAGGATGCCGCACCAATCCGGCCGTCACCGCGCTGGAGCGGGAGAACCGCGACCTGGAAGACCGGATCTACGCGCTGGAAGACGACCTCCAGCGGGGCCAAGAGGATCTGGCCAAGTGCCGTCGCGACAACCAGTCCCTGCGCAAAGGCGGCCGGGCCTCGACCCAACTCGAATCGCCCGACCAGACCGGGCGGCCGCCGCAGGCCGGCGGTCCCGAGCTGGTTCCTCCGCGGGCGTCGCGTCGGGCTGCGGAGGCAGACGAAGAAGAAGCCCCGCACATCTACGTCCAGACGCCGAAGAAGCCCCTGGCGAAGGACCAGATCCCCGAGACGCTGAAGAGTCCGATCGGCACTCCGCCGCGCTCGGTGCCGGGCCAGCCCAAGCGGCCAGACGAGTCGAAGGCCGGCGAGGCCCCGAGATTCACTCCGGGCACGAGTCCGCCGCAAGGTTCCAGCCCGCCAAAGGACGCCGAGCCGCTCCCGGAGCCCAGAAAGCTGAATGTCCCAGGCGGGGCATCCGAGAAGGACAAGACCGGCATGTCCCGGCCCAGATCGCCCGCCGCAGGGTGGGCCGTTCCCGTCGGCGGGACCTCGATCGTTCCCTCGGCCGATAGCGCCCAAGTAGACCGCGTCACGCTCCACCGCCTGCTGGTCGGCGGCTGGGACTTCGACAGCCGGCCCGGCGACGAAGGCATCTTCCTCCTGGTCGAGCCGCGGGATGCCGAAGGGCGCTTGCTCGCCGCCGCGGCGCCGGTCTCCGTCGTGCTGCTGGATCGCGGCCTGGCGGGCGAGGCTGCCAGGGTCGCACGCTGGGACCTCACCGCCGAACAAGCGGCGACGCTCTTCCGCCGCTTGGACGTTGGCGAAGGCATCTACCTGGAGCTGCCCTGGTCCGCGGCTCCGCCGGTCCACAGCCACCTGCACCTCTTCGTGCGCTACACGACGCGCGACGGACGCAAGCTGGAGGCAAGCCGTGAGCTGGACATCACCCTGGCAAACCAGGAGGCCCAGCAGAACTGGACTCCCGGCTCTGGAGTTTCGACTCCCCGCGCGCGGGAAGTCGGAATTCGGAATTCGGAATTGCCGACTTCGGATTCAGTTGGCTCGCGGGTCGCGTCCTGGCAGGCCAAGCCGCTTCCCAAGGAGCCGACGGAGAAGGGGTGGGGAGTCGTTGCCCCGGCGGGCGACGGGAGTCTCACCTCGCTTGTTCAAGAGGAAGAAACTCCCGACCCCAATGCCGCCGCTGTAGGGCAGCTTGACAACCTGCCCCACAGTGTGTCCGCAAGAGGCACCGGCCAGCCGCCAGTACCACCCAATCGCCCGGTCTGGTCGCCGTATCGACGTTAACGACCGGGGGCTCTCCCAGTAGTCGCCTGCGACGAGCGAAACGAGTCTTACCGGGGTTCGCCCCCCAGATCCAGCGCAAACATGAGAGCGCGCCTGATCTGCGCCATCACCTCGTCCGTAAGCTTCCCGAGTCTGCGTTCAAGCCGGGGCCTCGGTAGCGAACCGAGCCCCTGCACGTTTGCCACGGAGTCACGCTCGAGAAACCCGAGCCTCGGAAGCCTCACCTCGTACCGGCTGTGCCGGTCTTGCGTGGTCAGCGGTACGTACAGGATCAAAGCGCGCGGTGGGTCCGGATCAGGCCGCGATACGATCACCACCGGGCGTGTCTTTGCCGCTAATCCCAGATCGGCCAACCAGACTTCACCGGGTTGCGGGTCCATCGAGGGAATCCAAGACCTCTTGCTCTACGAGGCGCGACCGCGACAGATCCAACGCATCCTGATCGGCCACCTCAATCAGCTCCGCCACACGTCGGCGCACTTGGTCCGCCGTCTCAGGCCTCCACTCGCGCAGTCTGGCGTCTAGTCTCTCCGCCAAGGCGTCCATCGGTACCTCCGTCAGCGGTCTCGTGTCCTGGCATTTATTGTACTATACGCCCCTCCGGGGGAGAAGGGGTCGATTGGTTGACTCTGAAAGCGGCGATGAACCTCCCGTGGCCTAGATTTTCATCTCGAGCGGGCCCCAGCCCTTGCGCGGCTCGCGCCAGGCCAGCTCGTTGACGGCCGCGTCGTTTGTGATCTTGCCCTGCTCGTCGAGCTCGAGCTTCTTGCCGACGCGGGCGCAGAGGTTGCCCAATTGGATGTTGGCCGTCATCGGGCCCGAGTAACCGTAGTTGGACTGGCTGAACTCGCGGGGCTTCTCGCCCTTGCAGGCCGCGATGAACTCCTTGTGGTGGCCCGGCGAGCGCTCGAGCAACTCCTTGGGCTTCCCGAACGCCTTCATCTTTGCCTCGGGGATCAGGCGAGGGCTGTTCCAGTAGTCGCCTTGGACGAGCATTTTGCCCTTGGTGCCGACGATCAGGTTGCCGGTCCGCGGCAACTGGCGCTTGTCGGCTTTCAGCTCATCGGGCGTCTCGGGCATGTTATCGCTGCCGTCGGAGAGCTTGCCCTCGTACCAGAACGTGGTGAATCCGGGGCGGCCGGCCTTCGGACGGAAAGTCATCTTGATGGTCATGCCGGCGGGGAACTGGTCCTTGACCGGCGCGGTCATGAAGATCGGCTCGGCGGTGGCCGCGTAGCCCGGGTCCATGATCGCATAGATGCCGTCGGTGGTGTGGCAGGCCATGTCGCCCAGGGCGCCGGAGCCGAAGTCGACGACCCCGCGCCAGTTGAAGTCATGATAAGTGCGATTGCCGACGTAGGGGCGCATCGGGGCCGGGCCGATCCACGCATCCCAGTCCAGCGTGTCGGGCACGGGATCGCTGCGGGTGGGCCGGTCGCCGCCCTGCGGCCAGATGGGGCGGTTGGTCCAGGTGTGGAACTCCACCACGTCGCCGACTGCACCGCCCTTGATCAACTCGTAGGCCGTGCGCCAGCCGTTGCCGGCGTGGCCCTGGTTACCCATCTGCGTGACGGCCTTGGTATTCTTGGCGTACGCGGCCGCCAGCAATTGCGATTCCCGCACAGACCAGGTCAAGGGCTTCTCGGTATAGCAACTGATGCCCAGGGAGACGGCCGTCATCGAGGGGGCAAAATGGCTGTGGTCCGGCGTGGCGACGAAGATCACGTTCAGGTCCTTGGCGTGTTTCTCGAACATCTTGCGCCAGTCGGTGTACCCCACAGCCTTCTCCCATCCCTTCTTGCCCAACACGCCGTTCCATCGCGTCTTGTCGGTCTCGGCAAAGCAGACGCAATTGAGCCCCATGCCGTGGGTTGTGCCGGTGTGCGAGCCGGCCTGGCCGCCGGCGGCGACGAAGCCGACATTGAGCTTCTCGTTAACCGACTGAGCGCGGGCGAGTCGTGGCAGGGCCAACGACAGCGTCGCGCCAGCGACTCCGACCTGAGCGATAAACTGACGACGGGAGGTACGGCGAGGCATGATGATGATCTCCAATCTGTTGGACCCTTGGGCGGGAAGATACACGCTCGGCAATACGATAATGTACGGCATTTGGGGTGCCCGATCTAGTGGCTGCCTCTTGATTGCGTTGGACTCGACTTACGGGCGTTGCGACGCCCCCCTAGATGGGATGTGGCATTACGCCATCGGACCGGGCGGCACAACGCGCCGGCTGCGCTCAATCGAGGTGGCCCGAGCAGACCCCGTGGAACCAACGGCAAGTCGCCTGCGGCGGGTGGCTGGTGGCTGAGCGTAGCGAAGCCCCAGTCGAGGGCCGCTGGGGCATGCTTCGCTTTGGCCCCAGCCACCCACCGCCTGCCTCGAGGAGTCGCCGCTTGATGTCTGTCACACCACCGAGAGGGACGGGTAACGCTTCCGGTAGAAGTGCCCCTTATCGCGTCTGAGAAGGTAGTCCAGCCAATAGCTCGGCAGATCCCCTCTGAGCAAGAACGCCGTTTTGGCGGATTCATCTCCGTATTCCTCGAGCACGCGTTGGACAAACCTCGGACTGACGGCATCTGCAGCAAAGAACCCTCGAATGGCGCACTGCTCGTCCTCGGTCAGAATCCCGCCTTTTCGCTCCAATCCTGCGATGAGGGACATGAAGCCCGTCACGATCTCCTTGCCCTCGTCGGGGTTGACGAAGACGCCGAGGCCGCCCTGGTGCTCGAGAAGGTCTTTCGGGAGTTCGATTTCCGGGCGTCCCCTCTTCAGTCCGTGCGTCTGGATTACCTCGTTGACCTCGTGCTGGGGCTTCGACTCCCAGTGCCAGCGCATCTCCTTCTCCCAATCCGCCGCCATCGACAGGCCGTCAGGATACACAATGAGGTCCTTGCCGTAGAATGTCATCGTCTTCTCGTGCAGCTCAGACGCCCGCTGTCTCACCTGGGCCTCGTACTCCTTCCAGTACCGGCACACGATCGACGGGCTATCGCGTTTCACGGTCCGTTTCAAGTCCTCGACATCCGCCTCGGAGACGTCCTGCCAAAGCTGCTGCTCTCCCGACCAGCACCACTCCCCTCGCCAGGGAACGAGGCTTCCGAAGAGGAACTGCCCGACTTTGAACGGATGCCGCTTCATGTTGATCCTGATCTGATAGGGCTGGCCGCTGATGAGGTTCACGGCTCGAAGCGTGTCGTTACTGACCGACAAGAGCTTGTAGAACGCGGCATGCCGCTCGTACCAGCTTCGCAACTCGTTTCGGTCGTCATTTGAGATGTCAAGCACTCCCGCCAGAATGTCGATGGCGCCAAGCCCCGACCATCGCGTACACTCCTGGCAGACGAAGTCGTCGATGTGCCCGATGTCCGCCCTCCCGTGAGCCTCCTCGTCGATGTACCGGGCGAACTAGGCGCGGAACATGAAGGAGCGGGAGCCGAGCCATATCAGCTTGCGCTTCACGTCCCAGCCGTATGCGTTGGGGGTCTGGAGAAACGCCTTCACGCCGGAGTCCTTTGGAACGGCCTGAAAGGCGTCGGACAGGAATGCGCTGGCAGCGTCGGCCAGACGCAAGAGGTCTTGATGCGCAGGGGAAAGGACCAATCCATCGGTCAGCGTGGGGTACAAGACCCAGAGGAGGTGACGGACGCGGTCGGGATGAAGGCCCCCTGCGGGCTCGCCGCCCCCTTCCCCCGAGGTCAAAGGGAGGGCCGTGCCGAAGAGTTCCACGTTGTAGCGTTCATACGCTTCCCATATCCCGGTGCCGCTGTGGATGTCTTCCGCGAAGTCGACCAAGATGCCGGCCAGTTCGCCCAGTGCCTCGGCGCCCAGGCAGAGGGTGTCATGGGCGAATTCCCTCTGGATGTCCTTGAGCTTGCGCCGCAGGCGTCGCACGAGTTGCGGAAGATGTGAATCCCCTCGTCCTCGGAAGCCCTCGGGCCGATACGCGGAGTAAGTCATGGGTTGTCCTTTCTTGTTGCTCCATTCCGTGACCATTCTCCGGCATTGTATCAGCGGGCGCGGCGGTCTGTCAGTCGCGCAATGCGACGCTTTCGAAGCGATTGGCGAGCGGCGCCAGAAAATGGCCGCGGGCCGAGGGTTGGACACGGAAGGGGTCGGGGGCCAGGGGGATTAGGGATTGGGGATTAGGGATTGGGAAGAGCGTTGCGAAGCGGGAGCTTCGCGACAAGCGCGTAGCCCACCGGGCCGACACGGCCCGGCTCTGAACCCTGAACCCGCATTCCGGGCCGACACGGCCCGGCTCTGAATCCTCGACTCTGGACTCTCGACTCTTCCCCCTCACAGCTTCGCGAGGCGCTCGACCAGATCCACGGTGCGGCAGCTATAGCCCCACTCGTTGTCGTACCAGCTCAGGACCTTGACCATCGTGTCGGCCAGGACCTTGGTCCAAGGGCCGACGAAGATCGAGCTGTGGGCGTCACCAATGATGTCGCTGGAGACGATCGGGTCGTCGGTATAGGCCAGGATGCCCTCAAGCGGGCCGGCGGCCGCGGCTTTCATCGCCGCGTTGATGGCCTCGGGCGTGGCGGCCTTCTCGGTCTCTACGGTCAGGTCCACTGCGCTGCCGGTGGCAACCGGCACGCGCAGGGCGAAGCCCGTCAGCTTGCCCTTGAGCGCGGGAATCACCTCGCCGATGGCCTCGGCCGCGCCGGTCTTGGTGGGAATGATGTTGAGGGCGGCGGCCCGGGCGCGGTAGGGGTCCTTGTGCGGGAAGTCCTGGATGACCTGGTCGTTGGTGTAGGCGTGGATGGTGGTCATCAGGCCCTTGACGATGCCGAAGTTTTCGTGCAGCACCTTGGCGACCGGGGCCAGGCAGTTGGTGGTGCAGCTTGCGTTGGAAATGCAGGTGTGCTTGGGGGTGATCTGATCGTCGTTGACGCCCAGCACGCAGGTCAAATCGGGCTTCTTGGCCGGGGCGCTGATGACCACCTTTCTGGCCCCCGCCTTCAGGTGCGTGTCGAAGCCGGCCTTGGGCTGGCCGGTCTTGGGGTCAATGCCCTCGCGATCGGTGAACTTGCCCGTGCTCTCGACCACGATCTCGGCCTTGAGGTCCTTCCAGGGGAGCTTGGCCGGGTCCTTTTCCGCCATGACCGGGATCTTCTTGCCGTCGACGATCAGGTGCTTCTCATCGTGCTCCACGGTGCCCGGGTAGCGGCGGTGAATGCTGTCGTACTTCAGCAGGATCGCCAGCGTCTTGACGTCGGTGATGTCGTTGATGCCGACGACCTCGAAGAGGCCCGGCTTGGCCGTCAAACCGCGGAACACCAAGCGGCCGATGCGGCCGAACCCGTTGATACCGACACGAATTGCCACAATACGTCTCCTTTGGGAATGGCCGTCCCCTCACCAGTCGGGGAAGGCGGTCTTGATCCGATCGAACATCGACCCTCCGGGCTGACTTTGAAGGGAGGATTATACTGGCCTGTTGGAGGCTCAGCAACTCCCCGGGAAGCGACACCGCAGCGTTCGGGCGTGGTTAGATACGGGGTCGGAGTGCGCGCGGAGGCAGTGGGGCAGGTTGCCAACCTGCCCCACAGAATCGTGCGTCGCAGTCGTCTCTTGGTTCACCCTGGCGCGGTCCTTTCCCCCCGGTGGGGCAAGACCGGACGAGCAGCGGCCGACTCCGCGCGTGGGCCGCGGCGCGCGGATTCTTGGCCGCACCCGTTGACAACCAGTCCCACATAGGCCACAAGATGGTTTTGCCGGCGGGCCTTAGCAAGGGTCGCGCCGCGCAGACGGTTTGTTCCCAGTCACAGTCACGAGGAGATGCACCCATGTATCGCAGGTTCTTGATCCTGCTGGTGGTGGCGGGCCTGTTGGCCGTGCCATCGCTGTGCCCCAAGAGTGTCGCTCAGGACGACGTCAAGGAGAAGATTGTCAAGCAGAAGGATACGGTCAAAGAGGGAGAGCCCAAGGAGATCCGCGAGCCGGACGTGATCTACGTTCCCACGCCGCCCGAGGTGGTCGCCAAGATGCTGGAGATGGCCGATGTGAAGAAGGGCGACGTGGCCTACGACCTCGGCTGCGGCGACGGCCGGATCGTGATCGCTCTGGCTAAGAAGGGTGCTAAGGCCACCGGCTTCGATATCGACCCGGAGCGGATCCGCGGCTCGCGGAAGAACGTCAGGGAGAACCTGGAGAAGTTCTTCCGCGACGCAGAGGAGGCCGTGACCCGAGGCAACTGGACCCTGGCGCGGCAGAAGGCCGCGGATGCCTCTGCGTTCCTGAACCTGACGACGATCGAACAGAAAGACATCTTCACGCTGGATCTTAGCGACGCCAACGTGATCACGCTCTATCTGCTTCCGAGCCTGAACGTGAAGCTCATCCCGCAGTTGGAGAAGCTCAAGCCGGGCTGCCGGATCGTCTCTCACGACTTCGACATGGAAGGCGTCAAGCCGGACAAGGTCGTGGAATTCAAGGAGAAGGAAGACGGCGCGTCGCACACGATCTATCTCTGGACGACGCCTCTGAAGAAGGAGAAGAAGGAGTAGGCAGTAGGCAGAGCCGGGCCGTGTCGGCCCGGTGGGCAGTAGGCAGCGTTTTGCCCGCCTGCCATCTGCCACTGGTTGCGCGGGGGGAGTTTCTCTCGCGCGAGCGATTAGCGCCCTCAAGACCTCCCGGACCGGCGGATTGCCGGCCCGGGAGGATTTTTGTACTGACTCCAGCCTCGGGGAAACGCCGTGCAGACCGCTCCGAAGAAGGAACTGACGCTCTTCGATTCCACGTGCCTGATCATGGGGATCATTATCGGGGTCGGCATCTATCAGTTGACTCCGACGATCACGGGCGGGGCTTATTGCTGGTGGGGCGCGATGTTGCTATGGGTTGCCGGCGGTGTGATCTCCCTGTGCGGAGCCCTCGGCTATGCCGAGCTGGCGACCGCTTATCCGCGAGAGGGAGGCGACTACGTCTATCTGACGCGGGCGTATGGCGGCTGGGCGGGCTTCATGTTCGGCTGGGTGCAACTCGCGATCGTTCGGCCCGGAGACATCGCCGTACCGGCATTCGCCTTCGCCATGTATGCCAAGAAGATCTATGACCCCCTGGCGGGAACCATCTACGACCCAGCGGCCGGCGCGACGACGTTCCCGTACGTGCAGGCCATCTACGCATGCGCGGCCGCGATCGTGCTGACGCTGATCAACGTGATCGGCGTGCGGCAAGGCAAATGGACGCAGAACCTGCTGGTCTTGGTCAAGGTGCTGGGCCTGCTGGCTATTGTGGGAGTGGCCATGCTCCCGACGCCGGTCGCTGCTATTGCCGACGTCCAATCGCCCGAGCTTAGCCCTCCTCCCGACGCCAAACCGCCCGAGTTCAGCTTCTCCGGGCTGAGCCTGGCGTTGATTTTCGTGCTGTTCACCTTCGGCGGGTGGAACGAGATGGCCTACGTCGCGGCGGAGGTGAAGAACCCGAAGCGCAACATCATCCGCGCGCTGGTGCTGGGGACGGTGGCAGTTACGGTGATCTACCTGCTCGTGAACGCGGCGTTCTTCCACGCGTTGGGGTACGCGGAGACCGCCGGCTCGAAGGCCGTCGCCGCGGACGCGGTCAACGCGAAGCTGCCGGATTTGGGGGGAGAGCTGGTCCCTGACCTCGGGGGAAAGCTGATTAGCGCCCTGATCTGCATCTCGGCGCTGGGCGCAGTCAACGGGCTGATCTTCACGGGCGCACGCATCTCGTACGCCGTGGGAGCCGAGCACCGCGTATTCGGCTACCTGGGCCGGTGGGACGAGCGGACCGGAACGCCAGTCCGCGCCCTCCTCGTTCAGGGCGCCATCGCGGTGGCCTTGATCATCCTGCTCGGGTCGTTCGTGGATGCGATCATCTACACCGCGTGCGTCGTCTATTCGTTCTACTTGGCTACGACCCTGGCGGTCATCGTGCTGCGCCGGAAGGAGCCGCAGGTGGAGCGGCCCTACCGCGTTACGGGCTATCCCATTCCGACGATCGTGTTCAGCGTCGTCTGCGCGTACCTCATCTACCGGGCCGTCATCTACAAGCCGGAAATTTCCCTCGTGTCGCTGGGGATCGCCCTGGCCGGCCTGCCTATCTACTGGCTTACCATGCGGTGGCGGGTCAAGGGGGAGCCGGTCGACGCCGCAGAGACAACGGACGGGTAGCGGTCGTTTTTCCGGATGGAAACCGGCAGTCGTATTGTCGTCGCAACCAACCATAGGAGACCCTCCGGTGCCGCAACTCACCTTCACCGCCAGCGGCAAGCTCCGCACCGTCCTCTTCACCGCGGATCGCCTCGTCGATGAGCTGAAGATCCGCGACGTGGGCCAGGAGCTGCTGGGCGTCCTCAACAACCGGGAAGGAGAGGACAAGATCCTGCTGGACTTCCGGGCCGTGCAGTTCATGTCCTCCTCGGCCCTGGGCGTGCTCTTGCGCTTCTACAAACGGTGCAAGGAGGTCAAGGTGCGCCTGAAGCTCTGCAACATCGCGCCCGACATCCTCCAGGTCTTCAAGATCACCAATCTCACCAAGATCTTCGAGATCCACAAGAGCCCGGAGGACGCGCTGCGGGCGTTTGCGAAGTAGCCCCGGGCCGGAGCCGGAGCATGGAGACAAGCGGCGTGCCGCCGGTTTTCCGGCTCGGATGATCCAGCCACGTTCCCGTCAGAACACAGGAGACGCTACGATGTCACAACTCAAATCGATTTCGGACGGCTCGGTGCGGACGGTCCTCTTCACCACGGCCCGGATCCTCGACGAACTCACCATCCGCGGCATCGGCGAGGAGCTGTTTGCCGTCTTGGAGAAGAGCGAGGAGCGGAACATCCTGCTCAACTTCCGGGCCGTGCAGTTGATGTCGTCCTCGGCCCTCGGGACGCTGATCCGCTTCTCCAAGCGGTGCAAGGAGTTCAAGGCCAGACTGATGCTCTGCGGCATCTCGCCCGAGATCTTCCAGGTCTTCAAGATCACCGCGCTGGACAAGGTCTTCGAGATCCACAAGAGCCAGGAAGAAGCGATCAAGGCGTTTGCCAAGTAGGGCACGGGGTGAGGGTGGTGGCGGGTGGCGGGTGGCAAGGTGAAAGGCCGCGGGCAGGGCGGGGCAATGAGAAGTGAGAAATGAGAAGTGAAAAGTGAGGGGCCGGCGGCCATTCTGCACTTTGCACTTTTCATTTCTCATTTCTCACTTTGGGGGCTTTAGCATGACGC
Organism: uncultured Planctomycetaceae bacterium; assembly: GCA_964354245.1. Taxonomy (GTDB): domain Bacteria; phylum Planctomycetota; class Planctomycetia; order Pirellulales; family Thermoguttaceae; genus CAYGZI01. The sequence goes on along the minus strand of CAYGZI010000006.1, from coordinate 2,512 downwards.
TCACCTGCCGATCTGCATCAGCCCCCAGGCCGAGAGCACCAACAGGCCCACCGTCGCCCAGGCGAGGGCGAATCCCACCAGGTCTTCGCGATACCGGCGGAAGAAGCCTCGCCAGCGCCTTAGCGTAAACCAGCCCGGCACGTCCAGCAGGATCAAGTCCTGCCCCAATTCGGCGGCCAACGGCTTGGGGTGTCCCTCGGGCAGGCCTTCGCGGTCGGTCGATCGCTGCATGTTGTCGAAGAACCGCTCGATCCGCTCGCGGCTCTCCGGGCGCGTGAGCAGGCTGACGGCGATGAAGACGACCACGCCCACGAGCGTTGCCCAAGCATAAGGGGCTGCCAGCCACTTGTAGACCAGCTTCAACCTGCCCGTGTCGAGGAAATCCCAGAGTTCTCCCTGACGCCACGCCTCGGCCAGAAAGCCGAAGGCCCGCCTGAGGCTCTCCTCGGCCTGCTGTCCCTGCCACTCGCAAGTGAGGAGATAGTTGAGTGCATAGTAGGCTGCGAGTGACACCGCCACGGCCGAGAGGGCCCCGCAGCGGTTGGCCCGCTTCCACAAGATGCCCCCCATCACCGCGATGCCCAGGAAGGCCGGGATCGTCTCGTTGAACATGAAGGCGTCGAGCACTTGGCCCACGGAGAAGGCAAACAGCACTCCCAAGAGCGTCAGCGCGAGGCCGGAGATGCGTCCCACCAGGAGCAACTCCCTATCCTTGGCGTCGCGGCGGAGGTAGACGCTGTAGAAGTTGCGGGTGAAGAGGGCCCCGCTGTTGACCATGAAATTGGAGCAGGTGGACATGTTGGCGGCCAGGATGCAGGCGACCATCAGGCCGGTCAGCCCGGGACCGAGCAGGTGCAGGCAGGCGTAGCCGAACGCGGCTTCGCTGTCCGTGCCCAGCGAGGTCCCCTGCTTGAGCACCAGGGCCGCCACGATCAGCCCGGTGAAGGCCCAGCCGATCGTGCAAAACCGCTTGACCATCGAGCCGTAGGTCTGTCCCACGCGCCCTGCGCGCTCGGTCCGCCCCGTGGCGTTCATGCTCAGGGTGTGGGGCTGGGCGGTGATGCCGATGAGTCCATTGAGCGTCAGCATGGCGATCATAAACGCGTCGATGCCGCTGGCTTCGTTGTAGAGGTCGAAGAAGTGCTCGGGCAGGGCGTCGCGCATCCCGCTGAAGCCGTCCACCTTGATGAGCCCGGCCGGGATGAGCATGAACGACATGAAGATGATGAGAAACCCCTGGACGAAGTCGGTATACGCCGAGGCGACCAGCCCGCCGAAGAAGCTATAGGCCACGAACGCGCCGACCATGAGCAGCACGACTTCGTTGGGCGAAATGATTTCCCCGCCGGTGGCCACGGAGATCACCTTGCCGGCCCCTTTCATCATGGTGCCCTGATTGAAGACGAAGTAGCACATGGCGAAGACGGTGTAGAGCAGAGCCATGCCGCGGCCGTAGCGGTCTTCCATGATCTCGCCGATGGTGGTCCGCTCCGAGCGGCGGTACCAGGGGGCCATCAGCCAATAAAACGGCGTAATGAGCATATTCTTCCACTGGTACCAGATCGTGGCGAATCCGGACTCGAACGTCTTCCCGGCCTGGGCCACGGGGTTTTCGGCATGCGTGCCGGTGCCGAAGGACTGGCCGATCATCACCCACCACGGCAGCTTGCGGTCGCCGAGGAAGTAGCCGCCGCTGGTGCGGGTTTTGCGCGCAATCCAGATCCCAAAGGCGGTGATGCCCACAAAATAGGCGGCCACGACCGCCCAGTCGAGCTTGGTGAACTCGCCGTCCATGCCGTGTCCTTCTTATTCCCGCTCAATCACGAATGTCGAAAGTCAAATGACGAAAGAATGACGAAGCACGAAGTCCGAAGAAACCGACACTACCTCCATTCGTGCTTCGTCATTTGTGCTTCTTTCGTCATTCGTCATTCGTCATTCGTCATTCCCGTTAGTGGGCCGCCGGGATGTCGCGGCGCGTAAAGACTACCGCCGCGGCGGCGTAGCCCGCAAGCCCGATCGCCAGCAAAATCCCGTCGTACCGCCAGGCCAGTCCCCGGGTCGCGTCGTTATCCATCAAAATCAACTGTTGCGGCTCAAACGCGGTGAGAAAGGAGAGGTACTGCATCCAATCGCCGGGCGGCCACATCCGGGCGACCATCTTGACGGCGAAGGAGACGATAAACAGCCCGCCGGCCAGCCAGATCGTGCGCCATCGCACGCGGTCCCAGGACGACAACAAGGCGGTCAGCCCGGCCAGGCAGAAGGTCATCGCCGCGAGGTTCAGCACGCCCGGCCAGAATATGGCAATGCTCACGGGCTCGGGCGGAGCGGGCGATTGGGCGATCGGAAGCATGGCCGCCGCGGGCAAGAGCTTGGCGGGGTCCACCTCTGCGGGCGGGTTGGTGGTGGCCAGCCCGATCCAGGTCCCCAGCCAGACCGAGACGGCGAGCACCATTGCCCCGATTGCCGCCACGACGGCCGAGACCAGTACGACCTCGGCGCGGCGGAT
>CAYGZI010000005.1:4328-23532 GCA_964354245.1 uncultured Planctomycetaceae bacterium | reverse complement strand
GGTGGATCGGGGCCGAGTTGCCGCGGGGCCAAACACTGATCGGCCGTGACCCTTTCGGGGGGATCGATTGTGGCGGAACTGGCGTATCTGGTCATCCGCGAAGGCTCCAAGTGGAGCGACGTCTTTCGCCTGGTCCCTGGTCAGTCCGTAACCGTCGGCCGGGCCCCGACCAACCAGATCGTCATCAAGGACGAGCGGTGCAGCCGCAACCACGCCGAGCTGTTTCTGACCGACGACGAGTGGACCCTCCGCGACCTCGACAGCCGCAACGGCACCGTCATCGGCGATCAGGCGATCAAAGGCGACCGCATCCTCCAGCCCGGCGACGTCATCCGCATCGGACGCTGCCAGTTGGTCTTCGTCCACAACCTCTCCCAGGCCTTCTCCGACTCCGGCTCCCTGCTGCGCCGGGCCGAGCGGGAGGAGAGGGAGCGGGCCCAAGAGACGCAACTCGCGGCCGAGTCGCCCGATGCCGACGTCCTCTCGGCCCTCGAGCCGACCACCATCATGCACCGCCGCGGCCAGACCCGCTTCCTGGAATCGACGGAAGGAGAATCTTCCAGCCCCTCGCGCACCGGCCTGGCGGCGACCAAGCTCTGCCGCCTCGCCTTCCAGCTCGCCAAGACCCCCGACATCGTGAAGATGGCCGAAATCGCCATCGCCGGGCTGTTCGAGGAGACCCAGGTCGACGCGGGCGCCGTGCTCCTCTTGCCCCGCGATTTTCAGGAGACGCCCTCAGCCGCCGACCTCCAAGTGGTCGCCAGCCGCGCCTCCACGCCGCGGCGCTATCAGCGGGTCCCCAATTTTCTGGCCAACACGGTGATGCGCGAGGGCGAAGCCGTGCTGGCCCGGAACGTCCTGGGCGACAGCTCCGTCGGCAGCCGCGACAGCAAAGGGGAAATCGCCGCCAACGCCGTCATCTGCGCCCCGATCCGCCGCGGCCGCCGCATGATGGGAGTCATCCACCTCTACTGTACCGAAACCGAGCGCGTCCCCGACGGCGAAGACCTGGAGTTCACCCTCGCGGTGGCCGACACCGTGGCCGTCGCCCTGGTCAACCTCAACCGCCAGCAGGAGCTCGCCGAGCACCTCACCCAAGTCCGCAACGAAAACCTCGAGCTCCGCGAGCGCCTCGGCGTCGAGAGCGAGATCGTCGGCCGCGGCCCCCTCATCCGCCAGATCACCGAGGAGATCGCCCGCGCCGCCGCCAGCCGGGCCATCCTCCTCATCCGCGGCGAGAGCGGCGTGGGCAAGGAGCTGGTCGCCCGCGCCGTCCACTTTTCCAGCCCGCGCCGAAAAGGCCCCTTCGTCTGCCTCAACTGCGCCGCCCTCTCCGAGGACCTCCTCGCCAGCGAGCTTTTTGGCCACGAGCGCGGCGCATTCACCGGGGCCACCGAGCGCAAGATCGGCAAATTCGAGGCCGCCGACGCCGGCACCCTGATGCTCGACGAAATCGGCGAAATGAGCCTCAGCATCCAGGCCAAGTTCCTCCGCGTGCTCGAAGGCCACTCCTTCGAGCGCGTCGGCGGCAGCAAGCCGGTCAGCGTCGACGTCCGCGTCATCGCCGCCACCAACCGCGACCTGGAGCGCGACGTGGCCGAGGGCCGCTTCCGCCGCGACCTCTTCTTCCGGCTCCGCGTCCTCGAGATGCTCGTCCCCGCCCTCCGCAAACGCCCCGACGACATCGTCTACCTCGCCAGTCACTTCCTCGAGAAATTCCGCTCCGAGACCGGCCGCAAGATCCAAGGCTTCACCCCAGCCGCCATGAGCCAACTGGTCGCCTACCGCTGGCCCGGGAACGTCCGCGAGCTGAAGAACGTCGTCGAGCGGGCCGTCGTCCTCTGCCGCGGCGAGATGATCGACCAGCACGACCTCCTCCTCTCCAAGCTCTCCACGGCCGGCGACACCGCCGAGAACCCGCCCTCCCCCAACGACTTCCACCCCTGCTCCCTCGAAGAGATCGAGCGCCAGCACATCCTGGCCATGCTCAACCACACGGGCTGGAACAAGAGCCGGGCCGCCATCCTGCTGGGCATCGAGCGATCCACGCTGGACCGCAAGATCCGCCGCTACGGCCTGATCGAAGAACCCGGCCCGCGCCGCCCCGAATCCGAGATCGCCTAGGCAAAAGGGACTGACTCCGAGTCCGCGAGGTGCCTGCCCCCTTTTCTCCGACGCACAATGGGGCGACGGAGAAGGCCCGTCACCCCTTCGCACCTTCTCACCTTCTCACCTTCCAACCTTCTCCCATTCTCACCCCCAACCCGCCTTCGCAGCGCTATTGCCGCGCCAGGCCGGGCAACGGGCCGGTCGGCCCGTCGAAGACAAAGAGCAGGTTGTCGTGGACCAGGACCTTCTGGTCGCCGACGAAGTAGGTGTGGAAGTCGTCCACGATCAAGTTGTAGGAGAAGGTGTCGGCGGTCTCCCAGGGCTTGGCCGGGGCAAGCTCTTCCAGGGCGTCGATGGTCGCGGCCCCAGCGACCGTGTGAAGCCGCTGGCCGACCTTCAACTCCTTGGCCATCTTCCACCCCTCGCCGCAGACCCAGAAGGGATGCCCGCGGGTCGCCAGGATCGTCTCCGAGCCAAAGCTGATCCTTATCCTCTCGCTGGGCTTCCTCTCAGTTACAGCTAGGACCGGCTTGAAGGCCAACTCGCCCGAGCGGAGATCCTGGGCTAGGACGTGGTCGCCGACTTTTACGTTCCCGATTGCACTCGGCCCAGTGAGCGTCCACACCTTCGTGCCCCGTGGGAAACACTACATCGTGAAAGCACCCACCGAAGGAGCCGTTGGGCAGGTGTACCTCGACACTCCAAACGAATACCGTTCGTAAACGGGCCTCTCTTGCGGGTACTCCATCGGACTCTCCAGTTCGTACTTCTGGTAGCAGTAGTCCTTCCACAAATCGTACCACCGCCTGGGAAGCGCATCGAGATCCGCTCCCGTCGCGCGACGAAGCGCGTCCTGAACGCACTGGTTGACCGCGGCGGCCACTGCGTTCGTCTGTTCCACGCCGCGCTCGGTGCTGGCTGCTGTTGTAGCGGCCACGACCTGCGCCGTTGTGGAAGTTGCAGCAGCTTGGCGGATGGTCGCCCCAATCGAGGATTCACGACGGCTAGGAGCCAAAGCTCGCCCCACGGGTGTTGAATTCTTCGGTGCTGGCTGGAAGGACGCGAGCTGTGGGCCGCTACATCCTATAAATGTGGACTTCGAGCGCACGTCGAGGAAATCCGCTTCCGGCCCTTCCCGGAAAAAGGAATGCTCGTAGACCACGCTGCCGGTCGGCAAGACCACGATGGCAAAACTGGATTCGATTGGCGATTCCATGCGGGCCAGGAGCCAGGGGACGTACATCTCCTTGGGCCGCTTCTTCAGCGCGTCGGCCGCCGCGGCACGGACCTCGGCAATGGGGTGGTCCACCGAGTAGACGATCATCGAGTGCGTCGCGGCGGGCTCTACGATCGCGTCGAGGGCCTTCACCAGGGCCAGCCCGATCGCAAGGTACGACTCTTGGTCCTTGTCCGCGGCGCTTCGCTCCAGCACCACGGCGTGCAGGGTGTTGATCGCCGCTGAGGCGATGACCGCATTCGAGAGGTCGATGGCGTCCAACTCGCTGCGGATCGACTCGCCCAGCCCCGAGTCGCCCTGCTTGGCCGCCTGGCGCCACTTGACGACCTGCAACTCCCAGTGCTTCTGCCACCGCCGCCTCTCCGTGCGGTACTGGGCCCGGTCCTTGGCCAGTTGCGCCCGGTCGGCCTGGGCCTGCTTGATCTCTTCCGGCGTTAGCAGCCGTCCCTGGTACCACTGCACCCCGAGGCTCTTGAGGGCCTCCAGATTCTGCGGCTGCGAGAGCAGGACCCGCTTCCAGTGGAACCGGGCCTGATCGAACAGGCGGTTCTCCTTGCACCATCGGGCCAACGCCAACTCGCCCGGCGGGGTGCCGGCCTGGGCGTCGCGCAGGCGCCGGTATTCGGCCAGACGTGGATCGGCCGCCGACCGACGCTGGACATCCTCAATGGAGACCCATTGGCCCCCCGTGGAGACGTATCCCGAGTGCCACCGGGCCGGGGCGTACTCGGGGTCCTTGCTCAGGGCCTGGCTTAGCGCCGCGCTGCGGGCCTTCATGTCCCCGGAGACCTCGGCCCTAAGTGCCGTCTGGACAAGGTTTTGGGCCGAGCGACCTGGATCGGTGCTGCTGGCCGGATCGGCACACAGACCGGGCAATACGAGAGCCCCCAGAACCAGAAGTGCAATGCCCCCCCACCCGCCACAAAGAGCTTTGGCGTTCATGACTTGCCTCCCGCTTGATCCGCTGGAACCGCGAAAAGACGAGCCGCCCGCACGCAGTCCTTTGTAGGAATCTTACCCGGGGTTGTCAAGATGGGACGAGGGGGTCGGGAGTCTTTTCCATGTCGGCGGCCGACATGGAAGAGACTCCTGACCCCTTCCGCCGGAGAAGTGGGCAGCCAGCACAGGCAAGATGCCTATGCTACTCGGACAGGCAAGATGCCTGTGCTACTGAGACAGGCAAGAATGCCTGTGCTACTGCGACAGGCAAGAATGCCTGTCCTACTGCCAATGTTGGAGCCAGCCGCGAGGGGCCATCGACAACGGCTTGCCGTCGAGTTCGACGGTGACCGGCTCGTCGTTGAAGTTCTCCACCACCCAGCTCCCGTCCTCGAACAAGTAGAGCGCCACGCGGTTGGGCGCGCGGAATGAACGGCCCAGCGCACGGAGAACGAAGCTCCGCGTCGCATCCAACTCGTCTTGCGCCAGGCTCAAGAGCCGCTTGGGGTCGCCCTTGACCGGCAGGACGCGGACGTTGGGCCGCTTCAGGTCTACTTTGCCGGTCAGTTTCTGAGCAAGGCCATCGGTCACGAGCACGGGCTTGCCCGCGGCAATGAGGGCCGAGAGCTTTTTGGCGAGGTCGGGATCCTTGAGGGCATGGACAGAGAAAAACGCCGCCTTGGCGTCGGCCGGGAACTCGTGGCAGGGCACGAGCGGCAGCCCCATCATCCCCACGAAGTCAAACACCCGCGGCTCTTTTTCCGGGTGGCTGTTGGCCGGCTTGTACGCGGCGATGCCCACGATCTGGCGCCGGCCGACCTGCTCGGCCACCGCAAACAGCTCCGGGATCTCTTTGCGCAGGGCCGCGACGTTCTTCGGGCCCGTCTGGCTCAAGAGCGAGCCGTAGCAGAAGAGGAGCGACTCGCGGGCCCCGCCGAGCACGGTCTGCCGGGCCTGCTCTACGTAGGTTTGCTCGGTGGTTCCGTAGGGGTCGTACCAGCCGCCGCCGCACTTCTCTGCGCCGATCCCGCCGAGCCACCGCATGATGAAATAGGCTTCGTACTGCGGCGTGCCGCCCCATTGGCGGTCCGTGTAGTCGCGGGTCTCCGTGCCGACCCAGATGCGGTCGAAATCGGCCGACTGGCGGAGCACTTCGTAGCCCCGCTCGTGGAACTGGTCGTACCACTGCGGATACTTGATGATGAGCTTGGCCCGGGGATTGACCCGCTTGGCGGCCCCGAGGACGCGGTCCTGCGACAGGCGGACCATGAGCTCGCAGCGGTAGTCCTCCCAGGTGTCGCCGACGACGGGATAGGTCTTCTGACCGATGGTCACGGTTTTGGCCCGGCGTGCGGCGTCGCAATCGGCGCACTTGCAGTCGGTGAACCAGAAGTCGTCGATCATGATCTCGTCGAAGAGTCCGGCCGCGTACTCGAAGATCTCCTGCACGCGCTGCTGCGTCTTTGGATCGGTGTAGCAGGCGATGCCGCGCCAGCCGGTCGAACGCTTGCCGACCTGCGTGGGGGTGACGCAGCCGGAGACCTCGATCCCGGCGGCCGCAATCCGCTCCTTGCCGTGCTGGAGCGTCTGGCGATTGGCCTGATAGCCGTCGCGGAAGACCTCGACGTAGACCTTGCTGACGGCGGTCTTCTTGCACCAGTCGATGGCCGCGTCGATGCCCTTCTCCGTGGAAAGGTGATCGCGGACCTGCTGGGCCGTGATGAGCGTGGAGAAACGGTGGACGGCCTGCTTGCTCTTGGCAAGGTCCCAAAGGCTCGCCGATTCGGCCGGCTTGCCCTGATCCTGGGCGCGGAGAAGCCCGCAATAGCCGGCCGCAAGCGACAATGCCAATTCCCAAACGATCGTTCGGTTCACGAAAGTTCTTCTCATGGTTTTCTCCCACTCGAGCGCGATGCCGTTGCCATCGGAGCACGAGACGGCGGGCAAGCCCGCCCGCTACGCGGTGTGTTGGACTGTACGACGCGACCGGCTACGCGGCGTCCATCGCCTCGGCGTAGGCCCGCAGCCGCGCCAGGCGTGCCTTGAAGGCGTTATACAGTCCGTCGGCGGTCTCCCGCAAGGTCCGCTTCGAGTTGGTGAACTTGTTCAGCCCGGTCGCGAGATCGACCTGGCGGATCAACTCCTCGGGAATGGAGGCGGCGCCGCTCAGCGCGCCCGACATACCCGCCGCCACCGAGGCCAGGCAATCGGTGTCGCGGCCCATGTTGACCGCAGCCTTCATGGCGTCCCACGTGTTGCCGCGGGTCATGCGGAAGGTGCAGACCGCCTTGGTGACCACTTCGTTGGCGAAACTCTGGGCGTAGGGAATGCCGCGGCCGCTGTAGACGGCGTCGAACTTGGTGCGCATCGCGCGAAAGTCCTTGCAGTCCGCCGTGAGCTTCAGCCCGCGCTCGATCTCGCCGCGCACGCTCTTGTCGCACTGCTCCAGAATTGCCGCCAGGACGCTTTCGACCGTTGCCGCGGGCCTGGTCGCGGCGGCGATCCCGATGACCGTGACCTCGGCCCAGCGGATGCCGCGGCGGTTGGCGGTCTGATAGAGCTGGCCGACCTCGCGCACGTCCTGGACCGCCCCGGCCACGTCGCCCGCGTTGATCAGCCCGAGCGGATGACAAGACCGGGCCATGGAAACCAGGCCCGCGTAGTCGCAGTATTTGCCGATATCCGCGGCCGGGAGCGAGGTCTTGGCAATGGCCAGGAGCATTCCCTCGAAGGGCTCGGAGACGTTGCCGGGGGCCTCGGGCTTGATGTCGCGGACCCAGATGCGGCGCACGTCTTCAGCGGTCACGCGGTCTTGTTTCTCGAGGATCGCGGTGATCATCAGCTTCTGGCGCTCGACGCCGTCTTCGGTCGTGCCCGGGGCGCGGACCCAGCGGTTGCCGTAGTGCTCATAGGGCAGAAGGCGGTCGAGGGTGCCGTGCTCGCGCTCGATGCGATCCCAGGGCCAGCCTTCGACCACGGCCCCCATCGAGGAGCCGATGTGGCAGCCGGCGATACAGCCGAAGAACTTCTCCCGCAGGGGGATTGGGGCGACCTTGCCGCCGGGCGATTGTGTCCCTTGGAATGCGCCTGACGGCGCGGCGGCCAATACGCAGGCCGTTGCGGCTCCCGCCTGCAAGAACCTGCGACGATCGATGCTCTGCTTGTCTTCGTTCATAGACCACTCTCCCAACGCGGCGTACGGCCGTAGCGAAACGGCGGGCAAGCCCGCCCGCTACGCGACATAGCTGATGGCTGATAGCTAATGATAGCCGAAAGCCCGCGGCCGCTCAAAACCCCAGCCCCGGGCCGTCCAACACGGCGGTGCCCAGGGTCCCGTCGGTGACGCGGAACATGGTGGGGAATCGGTCGATCCAGCCCGCATTGGCCGCCGGACAGTATTGCCGGCCGTTCCCCTCGATGGCCGTCACCGTGGGGATGCGCGCGGAGAGCGAGGCGGAGTGCAGGAAGGACCGCCCGGGGCAGGTCAAGTCCTGAACGCAGAGGAACATCCCGTGCTTCTGCGCGGCGGCGCCCATCAGGAGGGCCTCGCCGTGGCCTTTGCACGCCTTGAGGGCCACGCCGGAGTAGCCCATCTCGCGGCTCAGCAGCAGGCTCTCGTAATCCACCAGCGACTCGTCGATCACCACCGGCTTGATCTTGGCCGCCGCGTGCATGCGGTTCCCGGGATTCGCGCGGAGGTCGCGATGGGTGGGCTGCTCGATGTACTGAAGCCGCTTGAGGGCTTCCGGAGACCGCTGGCCGACGCGGGCAAGGAAGTCCAAGACGTACTCGACGTTGCGGCACTTCTCGTTGAAGTCGGCCGAGTAGCACCACGCAGCGCAGCCCCGACGCCGCTGCGCCTCGGCCGCCACCTTCTCGACCGCCACCACCCGGTCCACGTCCCACGCCAGGTCGTCGCCGTTGAGCTTGATCTTCAGATGGGTCAGCCCGTCGGCCGCGATCCACTCGGGCAAGGTCTCGGGCAGGCCGTCGCCGATGCGATGCGAAACGTCGGCGTCCGTCAGGGGGTCCAGGGCGCCGACGAGGTGATAGAGGGGCATCCTCGGCTTGGGCTGACGCAGCGTGTAGCGGTCGAGATACTCCCCGGCAAACTCCGGTCCCAAATAGGCCGCCAGGTCGCGATTGACCCACTCGGGGCCAAGGAGGTTATACGAATTCTCGTCGAGGGCTTTGCCGTAGGCGTCGTGAATGGCCGCCTCCAACGGGCTGGCCGCGACGAGCTGCGCCAGCCGCGGCATGGGCTCGGCAAGCCCCGCTGCACGGACGACCGCATCGGCCGCCGCCTGGTGGCCCTGAGCCAGCTCGTGGGTGATTTCCAGCGGGTGGCCCGCGCCGCGCCACTCGCCGGCTTCCCGGACCAGGCGCTCCCCCAGCGCGATCATGGCAGAGAGTGCCGCGTCGGCGGAGACGTTCTGGCTCGGCCACGCCCAGACGTTGCCCATCGGCATGGAGCCGAGCCCTTGCCCGCGGCGGCCGTCCCGGGTCTCGGCGTCCACGGTGACGTGAAGCAAGACGACGTCGGTGACGACGCGGCCTCCGAACTTGATCGGCGAGCGGTAAGCGAACCGCTCGGTCTGGGAGGTCGCCTGCAGGAGGCGGATGTCGGTGGTCTTGGACACGGAAGGCTCCCCCGGTCGTGGAGCGGCACGTAGGACGGAATTGAATTCCGTCCTACCAGGGTTCTCAAGCGGTCGGGTTCAGACCAGTTGCTTTCGCACCGCCCAAACCGCGGCCTGCGTGCGGTCGGAAACGCCGATCTTGCGCAGGATGTGCTGGACGTGCTCCTTGACCGTCTCGTAGCTGATGTGCAGGGTGTTGGCGATTTCCTTGTTGGTCAGCCCCATGGCCAACTGCTTGAGGACTTCGCTCTCCCGCTGGGTGAGCGGCACTTCCACGTCGGCCGCCAGGCGCGGCGTGGCCAGCGCGCCCGTCACCCGGCGCAGCTCGTCCCGCGTCCAAGCGCTCTCTCCGGAGGCGGTCGTGCGGATGGCCTGGAGCAAATGGTCCCGCGTGCAGCTCTTCAGGACGTATCCGCTCGCCCCCAGGGCCACCGCCCGGGCGATGTAGGTCGGATTGTCGAACGTGGAAAGCATCAGCACGGGCATTTCCGGCTTGTCGAGCTTGATCCGGCCCAGGGCGGTCAGCCCGTCTCCCTCGGGCATCCGGATGTCGAGCAAGACCAGGTCCGGTTTGTGGGCCAGGGCCCACTTGACGGCCGCCTCGCCCGTGGCCACCTCGGCGGCGATTTCGATGTCGGTGTTGGCCAAGAGGGTCTTCAAGCCGCTGCGGACCACTTCGTGGTCGTCGGCGATCAACACTTTGATGCTCATTCGATCCTCCGATCGTTCGAGAGGGAAGTATCTTGGGACGCCTCCGCCAGCGGCAGATTGACCAGCACCCGGGTCCCTTTTCCCGGGACGCCTTCAATCTGTGCCCAGCCGCGCAGGGCGAGGGCCCGCTGGCGTATCCCCTTTAAGCCAAAACGCTCATTGTCCACGCAATCCGGGTCGAACCCGACGCCCCAGTCGCGGACGTCGATTTCCACGCGGTCGCCAAGCCGGGCGATCCTGACCTCGGCCCGGTCGGAACGGCTGTGACGCCGGACGTTAGTCAGGGCCTCCTGCACGATGCGATAAACCGCGGTCTCCAGAAGCGGCTCCAAGCGGGTGAGCCGGCCGGAGACCTGAAGTTCCACAACGGGCCCGCCGGGCGTCTGACCGGCGATCAGGCGGCGCACGGCCTCAACAAGCCCGTGCTCCTCCAAACCCGGCGGACGCAGCCCCGCGATGAATTGGCGCGCCTCATCCACGGTGCTGCGGACCAGTCCGAGCACCACCTCCAACTCTTGCCTCACGGGCCCCGCCGGGACATGATCCGACAGGAGCAGGGCCTGGAGGCGCATCTGCGCGGCCATCGCTTCCTGGATCAGTCCGTCGTGGATTTCGTAGGCGATCAGCCGGCGGTCCTGGTCGCGCGATTGGAGAAGCTCCTCGGTCTTGCGCCACTCGGCCAGGAGCTGTCGCTGGGCCGCGTGGCGGGCCGAAGCGTCGACGGCCACGCCGACGACCGCAGCCACTTCTCCAGCCGGTCCGCGGAGCGGGGAAGTCCAGCAATCCATGACTAAGTCGCTGCCGACCTCGGCAATGCCGGCGCACGGCTCACCGCCCAAGGCTTGGCGGAAGTGGCCGGGCAGTGCCGGGATGTCGTGGAAGACCTCGCCGATAGCCTGCCCCTCGGCGGTCTCCGAAGAAATTCCGGCCAGCAGCGAGCCACCACCCTCTGCCAATAGGAGGGTCCCGTCCCGATCCGCGGCCCAGACCAGCACGGGCGCGCCGGCCAGCGCAGCGCTGAGGAGTTCCGGCCGGTCAAAGGCGACTGGACAGTCTGCCCGAACGTCCGCGCGCGGTCTCGACGGGAGAGACGACGGCACGCCTTGCGCCCGAGCATTGACCGGCGAACCCATTTGCCGTTGATATCCTCTGACAAGTGCCTGCAATCCGGCAGGCGCCCGAACCATTCCGCCATCTACCACATAAGACCCCAAGAAGGCGGAGTCAAGCCCAACGGGGGCCAAGCCGACTCCCCATAATGTACCCCTCTAGGTAACGACCTGACAAGCCCTCCGCTGCGTGCTAGCTGCAGAAAGCTGTCTCCTGGGCCGCAAAGTCGTTGGAAAACCTACGCTCGGCAGCCGGCTTGACCACCCGTAATGATAATCGTCTCCCTGGTGGTGTAAACCCCCATCGGCAGGAAAACTCCCGCCGCGGGACGGATTGCCGAGCTGTCCCGCCAGATTACCCCCCCCAAAGGACCAGCCAATCATTGACTCGACAACGGGATTGCCGGTCGGACGCTCCTCCGAATTGCGAAGTGGAGTTTCTCGAAGAGGAGCGAGGCCCCGAGGGGAGCCCGAACCGTGCATGGACAGAGTCTCTGAAAACGGTACTGGGTTGACATAAGCTGTGCTTATGTTATGATCCCTTCATGAACATCGAGACGCTGCGGATCTTCTGCGACGTGGCGCACTACCAGAGCTTCTCCCGCGGCGCGGCCGCCAACAACGTCAGTCAGTCCGCGGCCACCCAATCGGTGCATCGCATGGAGCAGCACTTCGGCGTCCAGTTGGTCGACCGCAACAAGCGCCCCTTCGTGCTCACTCCCGAAGGCCAGGCCTGTTACGATGGATTCCGCGAGGTCCTGGAGCTCTACGACGCGGTGGAAACGCGGGTCCGCTCGCTCCGCAAGGAGATCACGGGGACCGTGCGCGTGGCGGCGATCTATTCGGTCGGCCTGCACGACATGAGCCGCTGCATGCAGGACTTCATGCGGAGCTATCCCAAGGCCAAGGTCCGTCTCGAATACCTGCGGCCGAACAAGGTCTACGAAGCGGTCTTGAACTCCGAGGTCGACCTGGGCATCGTCTCCTACCCCAGCCCGTCGCCGGAGCTGAGCGTCGTTCCCCTGCGGTCCGAGCAGATGGTGCTGGTCTGCCATCCCAAGCACCCTCTGGCCGCGCGGAGCGCGGTCACGGCCGAGCACCTCCAGGACGAGGACTTCGTGGCGTTCGACCGGGACCTGTTTGCGCGCAAGGAGATCGACCGCTACCTGCGCCAGCGCTCGGTCTCGATCCGCGTGGTGATGGAGTTCGACAACATCGAGACGATCAAGCAGGCGATCGAGATCGGGGCGGGGATCAGCGTCCTGCCGGAGCCGACGGTCCGCATGGAAGTGCAGGCGGGTACGCTGAAGGCGGTGCGGCTGATCGCCCCGCAGTTGCGGCGCCCCATCGGGATCATCCACCGGCACCGCAAGGTGTTTACGCCGTCGGTCAGCAAGTTCGTCGATTTGCTTCGCGACATTCAGGAGCCGACGCCGGAGGAGCCCTAATGCGCGACGTGGAGATCGCCGTGACCTTCCGACCGTCGGGGAAGACCGTCCACGTCCTGGCGGGCACCCGGCTGATGGAGGCGGCGGCCCAAGCCGGTCTGACGCTGGACATGCCGTGCGGCGGCGAGGGCACCTGCGGCAAGTGCCGCCTCGTGGTCCAGGAAGGGGCCGGACAGCCCACTGCGGCCGAGCGCCACGCCTTGACCGACGCCGAGCTGGAGCAGGGCGTCCGCTTGGCGTGCCAGTCCGCCGTGTCGGGGCCCACGACGGTGGAAGTGCCCCCGGCGTCGCTTCTTGCCACTTCGCACCAGATCCTTTCCCACAGCCACACGCCCGCTGCCGGGCCCACAGACCCGGCGATCTTGAAGCGCTACGTCGAGCTGCCCCCGCCCGACCGCGACCACGACGAGGCCGACCTGACCCGCCTGCAGCACGCCCTCGGGCCGCTCCGGGCCGACTTGGACTTGCTGCGGGAGTTGCCGGGCCGGCTCCGTCAATGCGAGTTCCGCGGCACCGCCGTGCTCCTGGACGGCGAGCTGGTGGACTTCGAGCCGGGCAACACCCAGCCCCAAGCCTACGCCGTCGCCGTGGACGTCGGAACCACGACGCTGGTTGCCGTGCTCGTGGACGCGAACACGGGCGAAGAGCGGGCCCTGGCGGCGCGGCTCAACCCCCAGACGGCCTTCGGCGACGACGTCCTCTCGCGGATCCTCCACGTGCAGCAAGGCCCCGATGGATTGGGCCAACTGCACCGGGCCATCGCCGGCGCGGTGGACGAGATGATCGGCCAGTTGGTCCAGCAGGCAGGGGTCTCGCGCGAGAACGTCTACGAGCTGGCCTTCTCGGGCAACACCACGATGGAGCACCTCTTGGCCGGGATCGACCCGCGGTGGTTGGGCGAAGTACCGTTTGTCCCGGCGACTGCCGACCCCGTGCAAACCAGGGCGTCCCGCCTCGGTCTACGGATTCACCCCCGCGGCCGCGCCTACGTCTTGCCGGTGATCGGCGGGTTCGTGGGTGGGGACACCGTTGCGGGCATCCTCGTCACCGGGCTTGCCGAGACCGAGAAACCGACTCTCCTGGTGGACATCGGCACCAACGGCGAGATCGTGCTTGCGGCGCACGGCAAGCTCGCGGCGGCCTCGACCGCCGCCGGCCCGGCCTTTGAAGGGGCACGGATCACCCATGGCATGAGGGCCAGCACCGGGGCCATCGAAAAGGTCGTCTGCGACGGCCGCCTGCGGCTGAACGTGATCGGCAACGCCTTGCCCGTCGGGCTGTGCGGCTCGGGTCTCATCGACCTGGCTGCCGAGCTGCTCCGCCACGGGGTCATCACTTCCGACGGCAAGCTCTTGGCCGCCGACCGCTTGCCCTGCGATCTGGCGCCCGATCTTCGCCGCCGCGTCGTCGAGCAGGACGGCAAGGCGGCGTTTCTTTTGGTGCCCGAAGAGGAGTCGGCCAACGGCAAGCCGATCGTGCTCACGCAGCGCGACGTGCGCGAGCTGCAACTGGCAGCCGGGGCCATCCGCGCCGGGATAGCCATCCTCCTGCGTCGGGCCGGTCTCAAAGCGGCCGACCTGGAGGCCATCCTCGTGGCCGGCGGGTTCGGGAACTTCATCCGGCGGAGCAATGCCCAGCGGATCGGGCTGCTGCCGCACGACGTGCCGCGGCGCCGGATCCGCTTTCAAGGCAACACGTCGCTGGCCGGCGCGCGCCTGGCCGCGGTGTCGCAACAGGCCCGCCGCATGGCAGAAGAGCTCGCCCGCAGGACCGAGCACGTCGATCTCTCCAGCGATCCGGACTTTCGCTGGGCGTTTGCCGACGCGATGATCTTCCCGTCCACCTAGCACGGGCGTCCGAGGGCGTCATCCGCGTTTGCGGTCGCCGCCGTCGCGCGAGGGGCCTCCGGGACCGAAGTTGCCCGGTCCGGAGTCTCCCGGGCCGAAGCCGCGGCGGCCCTTGCCGCCTTTCTTGCCGCCGAACTTGGGGAAGTCCCTGGACGGGCCGCCCCCGTCCCGGCCCATCGATCCCGGGCCGGCCGTCTTCCCGGCCAGGACGGGCGGCTTTCCTTTGGCGTCCGCGGAACCGGGCACCGCTTCGGCGGGCTTCTGCTCCGGCTGGTCGTTCTTGGTCAGGCTGTCGCCCACGGAGCGGCGGATCGGCTCGGACTTGCCGGCAAGCACGATCTCGACCTCGCGGTCGCCGATCCGGCCGATGGTCCCGGCGAGCTCGCCCACTTTGAACTTCTCGCCGCTGCGGAGCTGGAGCTTCTCGCCGGTGGTGCGGCAACTGACGAAAACCAGAGGCACGTCATCCTCGCGCACGATCCCGGTGATCACGGCATACTTGCTGGGGTCGAACGGCACTACTTTCGGCGGGTCCGGCTCTTTGGTCTTGATTATTACCGCCGGCTCGGGAGTGAACGGCTCGAAGGGCTTTCGGTCCGCGATCTCCTTGTTGTACGTCGCCAGGTCGACTGGCAGCGGGCGCTCGGGCTTTATCGGCTCCAGCTTCTCCCTGACAGGGGCATCGGGCAGCGACAGGGCCTGGACGTCGACGGTCACGGTCAGATCGGTGGACTTCTGGATCGGCTGGAGAACCAGATTGTGGACCTGGTGGAGATAACCCGCAGAGTAGAACTCGTAGAGCAGCGCGATCAGCTTGCTGAGGCTCGCCTGGCCCTTGACCGTGAAAGCGAACCGGTTGAAGGTGGGACGGGTGGCCCTGCCCCGGGTGGTGCCGCCGACCGTAACCATGTCCACCCTATGGTTGCGCAAGTGCTTCTCGGCCAACTTGAGGAGCCAGGCCTGGTATTCGCTCTTGGCCACGTCCGCGTCGCGCGGCAACGAGCGGTTCCGCAGGTCGGCCATCCGTTCCCTGGCCTTCAGGGCCGAATCGAGGTCTTGCCGCTTCTTCTCGAGATCCTCCTCCATGCCGGCCAGAACGGTCCGGCGATCAAGGATGGGGTTGGCCACGACGCTCCAGCCCGCGTACGCGGCCGCGCCCACGAAAAAGACGCCGACGATGCCGGCCAGCACCTTCTCCCGCCTCGTGAGGGTCATGGCCTGGCCTCCTTGGGGAAGAGGATCGAGGTCGTGTAGTGGTACGTGTAGCCCGACTGCTTCTTGTCGGGCTCCCGTTTCCCCATTTCCACCTGGCGTTTTCCTTCGCGGAACGGCGTTTCCAGCTTATCGAAGGTCTCCACGGCGCGGGCGAAGCCCTGGAAAACGATCTGCGCGCCGCGCTGGCCGATGCCCAGGGTCAATCCGTCGATCATGGTCTCCTTGCTGTCGGGGAGCTTCTTGACGAACCAGCGGAACTCCTCCAGCCACACGTGGTCGCCGGCCTTCCAGGCGTTGATATCCTTGAGGGTCTTCACGTCGGGGCCGAGTGTCGCCAGTTGCCGCTCGTAGTCGTCCAACTGGACTTGCAGCGCTACGCGGCGGTTCTCCAGGTGCCGGAATATGAGCCAGCCGCCCAGCAAACACGCGAAGAGCGCGACGGCCACGCCCACGCCCGCGCCGATGAACATCCTGCGCCGGCTGGGCGGCGCGGGACGGTGGCGCGGATGGAGGAAATCGACGCCGTGGGGCGACTGGTGCAGCTCGTCCAGCAGCATCCCCAGAAGCGGGGCGAACCGGCCGGGGTGCTCGGGCAGCGCCCGCGTCAAGTCGCCCCCGAGCGCGAGTCCGGCAAAGGGGTCGAAGACCTCGGTGGGGGTGGCCAGGCGGCTGTCGATCAGCTCGGCCAACGCGGCGTGCGGCTGGCCGGTGCCGCAGAGCACGATGGCCTCGACCTTGCGCCCGCCCAACTGGTTTTGCACCGCGGCCATGGTGCGGCGGAGCTCGGCCAACAGGGCCTGCACCGCTTCGGCGTCGGTCAAGGGGTCGCCGGGGAGCCGGGCCGTGCGCAGGAAGATCACCTTCCGGTCGATCATCACCGTCAGGTCGGCCTCGTCCCCCAGGAGGTCCACCAGAAGGCGGGCCCGCGGACGCCCCTCCACTTGCTGCCGGCACAAGAGCGAAGCGGCGCCGCACGGCCGCAGGATCAACCGCCGCGGCTTCAGCCCGGCGGAATGGCAGGTCCGCTGGATCTGCTCGACCATTTCCGGCGAGATCGCGGCGGCCAGGACCGTGCGCGGTTGGTCCGGGGCATCGTCGATGGGCAGGAAGTCCAGCGGCCAGTTCTCCTCCAGGGCGTTGAATTCCCGCATGGCCGTGAAGCGGACGACGTCGGCCAGCTCCTCGTCGGGAACGGGCGGGACGGTAAGCTGGCGGAGCTCGATATTGGCCCGCCCGATCGCCACCAGGGTGTCGATCTTGCCGACCCGATACTCGGCCAGGGCGGCGGCGATCCGCGTGCCCACGTCGCCTGGGGCGGGCTCGGCCCCGGGCTCGCCCGGCCGCATGTTCACCGAAAACGCCTGCTCGACGGTCACCTGGTCGCCGTGCGACGAGGCCACCGCAAAGCGGGCTTCGGTCTCGCTCCACTCCAAGGCAAGCAGTCGAGGCATACGTCATTCCCCAACAAGTGTTTCCACACCCAGGACCTCTCGCGCGTAGCCGCGTCCCAGGTGGCTCATATCTCTCCAGAATATCACCCGCGGAGGTTGGGTTCCAGCATGAATAATTGCCTCGATCCGGGCCGAGGGGCCCTCGCCGTCGTAGTAGCCGACCGCTTGGGCGCGGTAAATGCACCCTCCGCCCGTGATAAACGGGCAGAGCAGCTTCATCTGGTCGAGGGTCGCGATCCCCTTCGATAGGATCCAGGTCTCATAGCGCTGCGCCGGATCGCGCCGCGCGGGGTCGGGTTCGCGCTGGGTGAGGATCTGATCCAGGATCTCCTGCGTCATCCCCGGGATCCCCTGTAGCACTACTCGGGGGGCCTGGTTAATGTTGATCCGCCCGGCGATCAGTTTGTTCGGGCTGGCGGTCACGTAGTCGAGCAAGTCCGGGAGGTAGGCGTCGACCATCGACGGGGTGTTGGGATCGTAGGGGAATGGGCTTTCCAGGGTCGTGGGTTGGCTGGCTCCCTGGAACTGGACGCGGACCCGCTGGCCGAGCAACTCGATGACCTGCGTGATGTTTTGCTTGCCCTGTTGCGTCAAATCGAGCTGGCCGGTGGTGGGGCCCGTGGCCGCCGGAGGTGGTTGACCGCCCGGGGGCGGGTCCGTATAAGGCCCATTCTGCCGGTAAGCCACGATGAAGGTCGCCCACTGCTCGGGCAAGACCGCCGTCAAGTCCGAGTAGAGCTGCTCCATGTCGGTCTGATTGAGGTTGATCCGGGGGGTGACGCCGTCGGGCTGGAAGTTGCTCTCCATGCTGTACAGAGTGACGTAGGCGGCCCAGCCGCGGTCCATGGAGCGGTCGGAGTTGTCCACGCCGATGCCTTGCGACGACGCCTCCCCTTGGTCCGCCATGCCGTTGCGGTTGGCGTCGACGCCGAACAAGAGCGCCGGGGTCACGCCGCGGACCAGGAGCAGGTCCTCCACCGTACACAGCGGCCCGTTGGCCGTGGCGTACGGCGGATCGAGCATCTGGTAGCTGTCCAGTTCGGCCCCGAACTCCCGCGGCTCGTCGTCCTGGTCGATCCAGTCGAGGATCGCGTCGGCAACGTCGTCGGTCATTCCCGGCAGACCCAGGAGGATCTGCCGGCCGACGCCCGGGACCTTCTGGTCCAGCGCGGCGAGGATATTCAGATTCAGCTTGGTGGATTCGTCCTCCAGCCCGAAGCGGATCCCTTGATAGATCCCGTCTTCCACGCGCGGAGCGACGATCGCGAATCGCCCCCGGTTGTGGGCGATCGGGCTATCCGAGACCAGGACGCCGCGGAAGTAGTCCGGGCTCGGGTTGTCGTAGGTCCCGCCGGCGCCGATCTGCTCGTCGGGAGTCAGGCCCACGAACATCCGGGCCATCTCAAGACCGGAATCGGCTAGGGCGCGGGCCTGGACCTTGCGAACGGCGGCATTGACCGCCTCGCGCTCGGCGGTCATGAGCGAGGAGAAGGTAAGGGCGGCCAACGAGCAAAGCGCGATGACCACCAAGACCACCAGGAGGATCATGCCGTGGCGCGATGGATGGCTCATCGGCTACCTCGTCTTCCCCGGGCTAGTCTTTGGCGTACTGGGGGTCGGCGTGCTGGGGGTCGGCGTGCTGGGGGCCGGCGTGCTGGGGGCCGGCGTGCTGGGGGCCGGCGTGCTGGGGGCCGGCGTTTCGCCGTTCATGCCTGCGTCTGTACTCGAAGCATCGGCGGAGCCGCCGGCGCCGCTCTGAGCCATCGCCGCGCGCGCAGCGGGCAAGTAGACCACGTGCTGGTACTGCAAGAGGGGTTGGCCGTCCGCGGAAGTCGTCTGGCTGGCGTTCAAGGGGACCGCGGCCCCACTGGGGTTCGTTGACGGGGCGACGAGCAACGTGATCTGGACGGCCCACGGCAGCCCGCCCAACTCCTGCGAATCCCAGTAATCGAGCCATTCGAGCCCGTCGAAGTAGGCGAACTCGACGGCCACAACCTCGGGGGCCAGCGGCTCGACTTCGGCGCCCATCAGGTCCAGAGTGCCCATCTCGGCGGCATGAGCGGTAACAGCCCGGTCCAGCTCCCGGCGCACGAGTCCCGTGCGGACCATCGTGCCCTGGGCCGACGCGGCGAGCTGGCCGCTGTCCGGCGGGATCACGTAGTAGGTCACGGTCTTCAGGTCGCTCACCCGGTCGAGCATGGGCGAATCGGGCGATTGGGTCACGTCCGAGTAGAGCTGGTCGAGCCGTGGCAGCCGGCTGACGTCCACCTTCAGCGCATAGGAGGTTCCGTACAGCCCGGGAACGGCTGCCGGGCAGATTGCCGCGTTGGGGTCAGTTGTCAAGTCTTCCCCTGTAATGGTCCCGCTCAGTGTTGCCATGTTGTCTAACGTGGTGGTCGTCTGAGGGGTCGTCGTCTGAGGGGTCGTCGTCTGAGGGGTCGAAGTCTGAGGGGTCGAAGTCTGAGGGGTCGAAGTCTGAGGGGTCGAAGTCTGAGGGG
>CAYGZI010000005.1:0-4228 GCA_964354245.1 uncultured Planctomycetaceae bacterium | reverse complement strand
TGAGGGCGTTCTTCAACTGGTCTGCGGTGACGGCCAGAATCATGGTCTGGTCGGACTTCAGCGGGTCGTAGGGAACCGCGCCGCGGATGTCGTCGGCCATGCGGTGGAGGATGGCCCGGGCCAGTTGGGCCTGCTCCACTTCAGTGCGCCCGGCGTCCACCGCACGGAGGTGGAGATCCAGCGCCATGGCGATCACGACCAGCACGAGGGCGGTCAGCGCCATGGCCAGGAGGACCTCCAGGAGGGTGAAGGCCGGCCGATGTGGTTTGCGGGGAGACATGGTTTTCAATAAGCCTTCGTGATTCTGGGACGGCTACCGCACGCGGGGCCACAAATTGCAAATTGAGAATTGAAAATTGCAGATTGACAACTCCAGTTTTCAATTTTCAATTTGCAATTTTCAATTTGCAATTTTCAATTTGCAATTCTCAATTTGCAATTCTCCTTCCCCCCGTCGCGATTGCCCGTTCCCACAGTTGTTCACTCGGTGGGCTGCGGCGTCTCGCTCTGGCTCGCCTCTTCCTCCGGGACGTAGAACTCCACCCCCGGGTCCACGATCCAGCGGACCAGCGAGCACTCCACCGGCTCCGTTTCCGGGGGAAGGTCCTGGTAGACCGACACCCGCACCGCAACCAGTCCGGGCAGGTCCACCGAAGCCAACTCAACCGAATAGAGCCAGGGAGGCCGCCGCGTCTGGAGACCCAACAGGCTGCCGTCGGCTGCCTCCTCGCAGGGGACGTCGTACATCTGCTCGGGGAAACCGCACCACGAGGTGATCTCGGCCAGCTTGTTCTCGCAGAGCAGGAGGGCCCGGCTGGTGTCGCGGGCGATGCGGGTGCTCTCGATGCCCTGCCGGGCCAGCTCCCCGAGCACGGCAAGGGCCCCGGTGAGGATGGCGATCGCCAGGATCACTTCCAAGAGGGAGAAGCCGCGCCGTCCACGCCGGCGCCGCCGGGAAGGCGGCGACGCCACGGACCCGCAATGAGCGTGGGCCAGGGGACCGCGAGGAATGGAGAATGCAGAATGCAAATTGCATATTGCAGAATGCAAAATGCAAAATGAAGAGTGCAACGTGGTGAAACCACCACAGTCTTGCACTCCGCAATCTGCAATCTGCAATTTGCAATTTGCAATTTGCAATTTGCATTCTACATTTTGCATTTTACGTCCCTCGCCCCTCATCACGGCTGCGGATTCTGGATCGGCCCCACCGTCACCACGCCCGTCAGGCCGCGGATCGACAGCTCCATCCACCGGCCGTACTCGTTTTGCAGACGCAGCCGCGAGGTGGAAGTCGTTCCGTCGGGATAGAAGAAAACCGGGTCGCCCACGGGCAATCCCTGATTGAGGCCGGGGCTAACGTCCGGCGAAGCCGTCTGGGCGCGGCTGTCGGCCGCCGTCTCGCCGCCCTCAAAGCGGATTCCCTCCGCCAAGCGACCGTTGACCACAAGGGGCGGCGATCCTTCCTCGACGAATCCCTGCTCCACGGCTTGGAACTCCGCGGTGCTGAGGTCGGCCGACGCTTCGGGGGTCAACTGGCGATCGATCGTGTAGTAATCTCTCCTCTGCTCGCCTTTGGGCACCAACGCTCCTTGCGGCGCGGTGTAGGCGCGGAACTCGTACGTCGAGCCGGACGTCATGGCCGCGACCCGCGCCCGCGACCACGACGTGCGGAGTTCATCCGCGGCGGAGCGCAGGGCCTGATTGGCCATCGGGAAAGTCAAGGCCGGCCAACTGAGCGACGCCAGGACCACCAGGAGGGCCAACACCAGGAGGACTTCCACCAGCGTAAACGCCTGGCGGTCGCTTCGGGCGGTCATCCGGCGGCGGATCGTCACGGGGCTATTCCTGCCAACTGCCGATGTCGTCGTCCGTGCTGGAAACTCCGTCCGGGCCGAACGACCAGACGTCGGGCAGGTCCATGCCGTGCATGCTGGGGTACATATACTGGTACGGGCGGCCCCAGGGGTCCGGCTTCAACGGCGGCTCGATGTAGTATCCGCCGGTAATCCTTCCCTCGGACGTTGTCATCGGCAGCAGCAAGGCGCCCAGCCCTTGCTCGGTCGGCGGGTAGTCGCCCTGCTGCAAGCGGAAGATCCGGAGCGGCTCCATGAAGGCCTTGATCTGGAGCCTTGCGGCGTCGATCTTGGCGGCGGTGTGGACGCCGAAGTAGTTGATGACGGCCACCGAGCCGACGATGACGAGGATCGCCAACACGAGCAGAACCTCGATCAGCGTGAAACCGCGGCGGCGACGGCGGGAGCGAGAGGATCGGGCCATGGTAGGACGGTCTCCTTAACAAACGGGGTTTCCGATAGGTTACTTGAGAGTCTTGCTCATATTCAGCACCGGCAAGAGCAGCGCGATCACCAGCACGAGCACTATGCCCGCCAGAATCAAAAGCATCAGCGGCTCCAGCAACCGGACCAGCAGGTCGAGCCGCCGCCAGGTGCGGCGCTCCAGCGAGTCGGCAATGGTCAGGAGCACGCTTTCCAGGGTGTTGGATTCCTCGGCCACGGCGATCATCTCCACGACCGCGGGGGGAAAATGGCCGCACTCGCCCAGGCGTCCCGCCAAGCGCTGGCCCGCCGAGACGTGTTCGCCGGCCTCGCGGATCGCCTTGGCCAGGATGCGGTTTCCGGTGGCGTCGCTGGAGATCTCCAGCGAGCGTAGGATCGGCACTCCGTTGCGGAGCAGGGTGCCCAGGACGCGGCAGAAGCGGGCGATCGCCAAGTTCAGAAAAATGCCGCCGGCCACCGGCAGCCGGAGCTTGAAGCGGTCCCGCCAGACGCGGCCCGCCTCGGTGCCCATCCAGCGGCTCGAGGCCACAAACCCCACGACCAGCAGGCCGACGACCCAGAACCACGAGCCCTGCACGAACCTGCTGGTCCCGAGGACCACGTCGGTCATGGCCGGCAGCTCGTTGCGCTTGCGGAGATTCTCAAAGAGGGGGTCGAACTTGGGGACGAAGAAGATCAGGAGCACGGCGACGATGATCGTGCCCGCCACTGCCAGGAACGCCGGATACGCCATGGCCCCAAGGACCCGCTTCTTGAGATCGTCCTGGGCTTCGGTGAACTCGGCGACGCGGGAGAGGGCCTCCTCGAGAAATCCGCCCTCCCCGCCGGCGTGGACCATGCTGGTCGCCATTTCCCCAAAGACCCTCGGAAAACGGCGCATGGCCTCCGCCAGCGACGCGCCCTCCTCGACGTGGTGATGGACGTCCTCGAGGACCTGGGCCATGCCGGCGTGCGTGGTCTGGCGGCGGAGCACGTCCAGGGACCGCAGCAAAGGGACCCCGCTCCGCAGCAGGTCGGCCAACTGCCCGTACATCACGGCCAGGACCTGCGCCCTCATGCGGCGGTTGCGGTTGGCGGCCGCGGCCGGCGCGGCCCCCCGGACCTCGACCGGAAACAGGGCCCGCCCGGCAATCGCGGCCAGGGCTTCGCGCCGGGTGCCCGCCGCGATGCTGCCGGTCACGCGTTGACCGTTGTTGTCCCGGGCAATGTACTGAAAGTCGGCCATCGCTACCGCCGGAGATCCGAAATACGAAGCACGAAATCCGAAACGAATTCAAAACTCGAATGTCTCAACAAGAGAAGGCCCCCGTGAGGCCCGGCAGGACACGACAGGTCGGTTTAGGATTTTGGGTTCACGCAATTGCGATTTCTTTCGGATTTCGGATTTCGGATTTGAGATTTGGGATTTGAGATTTGAGATTTGAGATTTGAGATTTGAGATTTCACTTCACCTCGCCGGGCTTGGCGCGGAGCAGGGCCTCGTTGGCCTTGCTGACGCGGACCACCTCAGCCACTGTGCTGCGGCCGCCGAGGACCTTGATCCAGCCGTCCTCGCGGAGCGTCCTCATCCCTTCTTGAACCGCCGCCTGCTGGATGGCCCACGTGCTGTTGCGCTCGTGGGCCAACTGCCGGATCCGCTCGCTGGTCACCAGAAGCTCGAAGAGCCCCACGCGGCCACGGTAACCCACCCCGCGGCACTCCCGGCAGCCCACCGCCCGGTAAATCGTCGCCCCGTCCTTCAGCCGGTCGATGGGAAAATCCGGGGGCAGGTCCTTGGCGGGAGGGCGGTACGGCTCCTTGCACGCCGGGCAAAGCACGCGGACCAGGCGCTGGGACATGACCGCCTCCACCGTGCTGGAGACCAGGAACGGCTCCACGCCCATGTCGGTCAACCGCGTGTAGGCCGTGGGGGCGTCGTTGGTGTGCAG
>CAYGZI010000004.1:0-24861 GCA_964354245.1 uncultured Planctomycetaceae bacterium | reverse complement strand
CAAGGCCGATCTGGACCGCATGCGGAACGTCGAGATGCCCGTGCTCGAGGAGCGGGTCGGCAGGGCCCGAGCCGAGGGCGACCTGACCGAGAATGCGGAGTACGAAGGGGCCCGGGAAAGCCTGGAGATGTTGCGGGCGCGGGTCAACGTGCTGCGCGATAAGCTCTCTCGCGCGGAGTTGGTGGATCCGTCGCGCGTGGTCAAGGACGAAGTGGCGTTCGGGGCCACGGTGGCGGTCAAGGACCTGGACAGCGGCGACGAGGAGGAATTCACGCTGGTCGGTGCCGGCGAGGAGGATTACGCGGTCGGCAAGATCCTGGTGACCAGTCCACTGGCGCAGGGATTGGTCGGCAAGAGGGTCGGAGATCGGGCGGAGATCCAGGTGCCCAAGGGGACGATCCACTACGAGATTCTGGGAATAAGTTACGCGTAGCGGTGGCACTCCGTGACGCCGAATGCCGGTTCGGAGTGACCGGGCTACCACTGCCAAGAAACGGCGAAACCCGCCCCGCGTTCTGCGGGGCGGGCTTCTCTAATGGTTATCCCCACTCGGTAGGTTTTCCCAACAAACCGTCTCTCGCGGCGGTGAGGAGCAACCCCCCAACTGCTCCTCACCCCGACCCGTTCGGTGGTGTCTGCATCCTTTTCCTCCTTGTCTGGATTGCCCGCCGCCCCAATCCGCCAACAATCAACCACGCCCCTTGAACTATATCTGCCGACAGGGGGCCGGGCTTCAAGAATCGTCGGGTTTCGGCGGGAAACGGCCCGATTCCCGGACGCGCATAAGGCGTCTATCGGTCCGGAAAAGTCTGCCGATATCGGGTGGCCGCGGAAAGGTCGCCGTCGCTTCGCCGATCGCGCCCAATCGCCAGAACCCGCATCATCCGAACGGCGTGGCTCACTCGGCTCATCTTGCGAGGCTGCTGTGTCCTATGCTTGCGCAATAGGCACCGCGTTCTTCCGTTCTCCTCGGAACAGCGAAAAGGAGCGATCCATGAAGAGGGATTTGGCGGGTCTGGTGGTCGCGGGCGTGCTCGGGTGGTTCTTGGCCGGCGAGGCAATTGCTCAGCGCGGACGGGGCGGCGGACGCGGCGGGCCGGGGCCGGGCCGCGGCATCGGAGGGGCGCCGCATCCCGGTCCGGGCCGCATCGGCGGGGGACCCGAGGCTGGACCTCGATCGGCCGGGGCCGGCGAAAAGCGGCCCGCGGGCACGGCCTTGTTCGACCGTGCCGGAGACCGAGCCCCGCACCCCGCCGTAGCCAACCACAACATCCACAACTGGAACAACCTCGCCCGTCACCCCTTCACGCCGGCGTGGTACGCCGCGCATCCCAACGCTTGGCGATGGACTCATCCCTATGCCGACCTCTGGGTGGCGGCCACGGCCGTCGGGCTGGCGAGCTGGCTGTCGGTCCCCTACGTACCCACAGGAACCAGCACGGTGATCTACGAGGGCCCGACCACTGTCGTCAACGAAGAGTCCGGGCAGGCAACGATTCCGCCCGAACAGCCCCCGACCGAGACCGCGGACAACGTCAACCGCGACGCGTTTGCTTTGGCCAAAAGGGGCCAAACCGACGTGCCCAAGGACGCGGAGTGGATGCCGCTGGGCGTCTTTTCGCTAAGGCCGACCGGCCAGCAGGACTCGACCCGGGTGATTCAGCTCGCCGTCAGCCGCGAGGGCATCGTGCGCGGCTCGCAGTTCGACACGCTCACCGAAGACACGGCGAACGTCCAAGGGGCCGTGGACAAGAAGAGCCTGCGCATCGCCTGGACGATCGGGAGCAAGACGGGCGCGGCCTTCGAGGCCGCCCTGGGCGACCTGACCAGGCCCCAGTCGAGCGTCACGGTCCACTTCCCCGACGGCAAGTCGACCGCCTGGGAGATGGTCACGATTGAGAAATAGCCGAAGCCATCAGGTATCCGCCATCAGCAATCAGCATTGCCTTGACAAACTCCGGCCCCGGGCCGTAGGCTACCGTGCAAGGTAGGCCGGGGCGAAGCGCAGCGTAGCCCCAGCAATCGGTGTTGCCTGCTGGGGCTGCGCCCGAGCCTACGGACTACGGTCTCCGGACTCCAGTCTCTTTCGAGGGTGCAAGGCCATGGCTGTGATCTACCGCGTCAACATGTCGGATCTGACCATCCGCTCGGAAGAGCCCGGGGATGCGTATCGGGAGTTGGGCGGCCGCGGGCTGACCTCGGCGATAGTGGCGGACGAGGTTCCCGCGACCTGTCACCCGCTTTCGGCAGCCAACAAGCTGGTGATCGCCCCGGGGATCCTCACCGCGACCGGGGCCCCGTGCTCGGGCCGGTTGTCGATCGGGGCCAAAAGCCCGCTCACCGGCGGCATCAAGGAGAGCAATTCGGGCGGCATGTCCGCGATTGCGTTGGCCACGCTCGGCATTAAGGCAATCGTGCTCGAAGGCCAGCCTCGCGACGGCAAGTGGCATCGT
Organism: uncultured Planctomycetaceae bacterium; assembly: GCA_964354245.1. Taxonomy (GTDB): domain Bacteria; phylum Planctomycetota; class Planctomycetia; order Pirellulales; family Thermoguttaceae; genus CAYGZI01. Next base: position 22,408 of record CAYGZI010000004.1, on the reverse strand, counting down.
CTGGTCGTCAATCGGGACGGTCTTCGCATCGAGCCGGCCGACGACCTGGCGGGCCTGGGCAATTACGAGACTGTGGCCCGGCAATTCACGCGTTTCGGCGACAAGGTGGCGTGCATCAGCATTGGCCCGGCGGGGGAGATGCGTGCGGCGGCAGCCAGCGTGGCGACCACGGACATCGAGGGCCGGCCCACCCGCCATTGCGGCCGCGGGGGCATGGGGGCCGTGATGGGCTCCAAGGGGGTCAAAGTGATCGTGGTCGATCCGGAAGGGGGCCAGCGGCCCAAGGCCGCCGATCAGCCCGCCTTCCAAGCCGCCATGCGCAAGTTCGCCCAGGCCCTCGAAAAGCACCCTCTCACCAGCCAAACCCTGCCGAAATACGGCACGAACGTCCTTGCCAACGTGATCAACGAGGCCGGGGCCTATCCAACCCGCAATTTCAGCCAAGGCAAGTTCGAGGGCACCGAAGCCATCAGCGGCGAGCGGCAGCACGATGTCATCGTCCAGCGCAAGGGAGTGATCGAACACGCCTGCCACCGCGGCTGCACCATCCGCTGCTCGCGGATCTATGTTGATGAGAAGGGCCAGTACGTCACCAAGGGGCCCGAGTACGAGACCATCTGGGCCCACGGGGCCGACTGCGGCATCGACGACCTCGACGCCATTGCCCGCATGGACCGGCTGGACGACGACCTTGGACTCGACACGATCGAGACCGGGGCCACCATCGCCGTGGCTATGGAGGCGGGGATCATCCCCTTCGGCGATGCCCAGGGGGCCATCCGCCTGCTCAAAGAGGTCGGGCGCCGCACGCCGCTGGGCCACCTGGTCGCCTCCGGCGCTGAGGTGCTGGGCAGGGCTTATGGCGTGCGCCGCATCCCCACGGTCAAAGGCCAATCCATGCCGGCCTACGACCCCCGGGCGGTCCAGGGGATGGGCGTCACATACGCCACGTCCACCATGGGCGCCGACCACACCGCCGGATACACCATCGCCATGAACATCCTGGGCGTGGGCGGCCGGGTCGATCCGCTCAAGCCCGAAGGGCAGGTCGAGATCAGCCGCAACCTGCAGATCGCCACGGCGGCGATCGACGCCTCGGGCCTGTGTCTGTTTGTGGCCTTCGCCGTGCTGGACGACCCCAACGCCATGGATGCGATCTGCGAGATGTTTGCCGCGTACTACGGCCGGGCCTTCACCGGAGACGATTTTGCCGCGATCGGCAAGAAGGTGCTCGCCCGGGAGCGGGACTTCAACGCCCGGGCCGGCTTCACCGCCGCGCACGATCGGCTCCCGGACTTCTTCAAGACGGAGAAGCTCCCCCCGCACAACGTAACCTTCGCCGTGCCGGATGAGGAATTAGACAGAGTCTTCGACTTCATTACATAAAGCCGCGACCGTTGGTCGCGGTCCCCAATTCCCGCGACCGTTGGTCGCGCTCCCACAACCGCACAGACCGCGGCCGCCGGTCGCGGCTTTGTGAAACATGCCACGCGTCAAACTGAATCTCTACGCGGGCCTGCGGGCCTACATCGGCGGCAAGCCGTCGGTGGACCTGGAGATCTCGCCCGGCCAGACGGTCGGGGAACTCCTGGATCGCCTCGGCGTGCCGCACGAGCAGACGCGGATTCTCTTCGTCAACGGCCGCGCGGCCTCGCTTTCCGACAAGCTCACCGGCAGCGAGCAGATCGGAGTTTTTCCGGCCATCGGCGGCGGATGAATCATAAAGCCCATGGGTTGCAGCCCCTGGGCTTGGAAGCGTCCTCTCGCCGCTGTCAACCGGGCCAGTATCGACTATACTGAGAGCCGATCTGAACTACACTCCGCGAGGATTAACGCACCATGAAATCATCTCCAGCAGTCTCCCGACGCCGTTTCCTAGCCAACACCGGCAAGTTTGCCGCGGCCGCCGTGGCCGCTCCGACCTTGATTCCTTCCGGAGTGCTCGCCGCACCGGGCAAGCCGGGGGCCAACGGGCGGGTCACCGTCGGCGTGATCGGCCTGGGCGGGCGCGCGCGCCAGTTGATGAGCCAGTTGCCCGCCGGAGGCCAGATCGCGTCCGTGTGCGACTGCTTCCGCACGCGGTGCAACGAAGTCGTCGCAGGCGCGCTGGCGACGAAGAAAATCAAGCTGCGCTCGCACCAGGACCACAGGAAGCTGCTGGAGGAGAAGGACATCGACGCCGTGATCGTCGGCACCCACGACCACGGCCGCGTCTTGCCTTGCATCCACGCCTGCCAGGCCAAGAAGGACGTCTACGCCGAAAAGCCGCTCACGGTCTACATCCGCGAGGGCCGAGTGCTGGTGGGCGCCGTGCGCAAGCACCAGCGGGTCTTCCAGGTTGGCACCCAGCAGCGGTCCATGGAGATGAACCAGGTCGCCTGCGAGTTTGTGCGCAGCGGCGGACTCGGCAAGATCAAGCTGGTCCGGGCACTGAACTACACCGGGCCGACGTTCTACCAAGGGCTCCCCGAGCAGCCGGTCCCCGAGGGCCTCAACTGGGACGCCTGGATCGGCCCGACCGAGATGCGGCCGTACAACGAGGCCCTGCGAGGCGGCTGGATGCGGTGGTGGGACTATTCCGGCGGCGAGATGACCAACTGGGGCGCCCACGGCATCGACCAGATCCAATGTGCCCTGGGCATGGACGCCACCGGCCCGGTCGAGGTCTGGCCGATCGAGCCGCTCCAGCGCGACCTGAACGGCCCGGTCGCTTTCCGCTACGCCAACGGGATCGAGGTCCGCGTGGACGACCCCAAGGGCCCGCACGGCGGCGGCACCTTCCGCGGCGAGAAGGGCAACATGTACCTCAACCGCAACGACTTCCGCACCAACCCGCCGGACATGGTCAAGAACATGCCGAGCAAGGAGGATATCGACAAGTGGGCCGACTCGCGGGAGCTCTGGACCGCCCGCTACCACCTTCAGAATTGGCTCGACTGCATCAAGACCCGCCAGAAACCGATCGCCGACGTGGAGATCGGCCACCGCTCGGTCTCGGTCTGCCACCTGGTCAACCTCGCCCGGCAGATCGGCCGCAAGTTCCAATGGGACCCTGAGAAGGAGCAGATCGTCGGCGACGAGGAGGCCAACAAGCTCGTCAGCCGCCCGCGACGCAAGGGGTATGAGCTGCCGGAGCCCGTGTGAGGGAGAGAGTTCAGGGTAGGACGACTCTCCAAGTCGTCCCGCAATCGGATTCAGAGCCGGGCCGTGTCGGGCCGGGAGAAGTCAGGATTCAGATACCGTGCCCAGCATCGACGAGATCGGGCACTCGCGTGGAATCGCGTTGGGTCGCGATGTGCGCGCAACTCTCGTCGCACATGACCCGAAGGGAGTAACCGCCTCGGCCCGGTCTGAGGGTTGTTCGGCCCGCCGAGTGCCAAAAAATGCGCGAGGGCATCGATCTTCTTCCGCGCACCGTACTGCCGTGAAGCGGTGGCAGCAATTAGGCCGATGATTCTAGGCGATACGGGCCTCTGCAACCGATTGGGACGTACCTCCATGAACGTTACGCTTCCCGGGCTCAATGGGCAATTCGGCACCATCCTAGCAGACCCGCCGTGGCGATTCTGCAACCGTACTGGAAAAGTCGCGCCTGAGCACCGACGACTTCGTCGCTATGAGACGATGTCGTTGGAAGAAATATGCGAGTTGCCGGTTGCTGCGCTTGCCGCGAACCAGAGTCACCTCTACCTCTGGGTTCCCAACGCCCTTTTGCGCGAAGGGCTGGCGGTTCTAGACGCCTGGGGGTTCACATACAAGACGAACGTCATTTGGCTCAAGATACGAAAGGACCGCCATCCCGACGGTAGAGGCGTCGGGTTCTACTTTCGTAACGTCACGGAAATGGTTCTGTTCGGTGTCAAGGGTTCTCTGCGTACGCGCGATGCGGGTCGCCGCCAGGTAAACCTAGTCGCATCCCAGAAGCGAGAACACTCGCGTAAGCCCGACGAAATCTATGATGTAATCGAATCGTGTAGCCCGGGGCCGTACCTGGAACTGTTTGCGCGCTCGCCACGGAAGGACTGGCAGCAGTGGGGAGATGAACTCACAACTTACTTGTCACGGAGAACACCGTACCGCGGTTACGGTGGCCGTGCAATGAATCGGCGAGAACCGCAAGGCGTCTAATGCGGCCTACCTCGGGTGGCGCGGACGCGGCCGCCTGGGGCCCCGCCGTCGTAGCCCGAACTGAACATCGGGTGGGTCTATATCGAGTTCGCCCGCTACCCACGCTTTGAAGTCCAGCCACTTCATGGAGAAAACGCGGTTAAGTGCCAGGGCCCTGCATTCTTGGATTAGTTCCTTGTGGGGCGACCCAGGGAAGATGCTTGGATCGCGCCAGCCGCAACGCGCCAGTTTCGACGCTATGAGGTCGCGGACGAGATCATGAGCCGGCAGGGTGAAGTATACCACCGGATACAGGTCATACGCGATGTCTTCGGATCCCCGCTCATACTCACATAAATTGAGCTCCGCCATCGCATACACAAGATTCGTATACTCCTTCTCCTTCAGATCGTCCCGCCGGAAACGCCCTCGAAACGTGCCAAGCCACCCTTGCGACGCCTCCGTATAGAGTTGAATGAACTTGTGATGGGAAAGGATGATGGCAATGAACGTGAAGGCGTCTATTGCCGCGTCGCCGTACTCGCGGATCTCGTCCCAGAACTTGGGGAGTTGCTTTGTCGCCGGATCGACACTCAAGATATTCGAGATCTGCGAGCGTTTCAAGTTGATCCCGGGGAGTGAGCCTTCAAGGTGATCCAGGACCTCGAAGCGATGGTGTTGTCGTATCACCTCCGCGATTTTGAGATAACCATTTTTCGTTAGCGAAACGCGGAGCCTTTTGACGTCGATCACGGGCCGTCCTCCTTGTAGAAAGTGGAGCCGATTTTCGGATCCCGGCGGGATCCACGGGACCCCATCAGGATACGGACACAGCCGTAAGTGTCAAGTACCCCGAACCTAAATCGCGTTTGGATGGAACCGAACGGATCCGCGAAGGCATCCAACTGATGAAGGGCAGACTGGGAAGATTGGGATAAATAGACGGGAACGTAGGTGCGACCCCGCGGAGCGGACATAGAACCTCGATGGGGCTCGTCCTAACGCCTTCCCAGAATTCTGCGAGCGTGAACTCGACGCCTGCGCCTGCGATCAAGCTCATACTCACCAACGATTGGCCATACCAGCCGGGCTGGCGGGTGCTCATTAGAGCGCGGCCAATTCCCTTGTCCGCCTCCCGCTTCTGGGGTATGCTGGCAGAATACGCTTGTTCTCCCCGGAGAGTCCCTATGGAACATGTCCTGACGCAACACATTAGCAAGACCCCCGGCGTATGCGGCGGCCGCGCGTGCATCGCCGGCCACCGGATTCGGGTGAGCGACATCGTCGTCTGGCACGAGCTGCGGGGGTATAGTGCGGACCAGATCGTGGACCTGTTTCCTGGTATTACGCTGGCCGATGTCCATGCCGCGCTTGTGTACTACTTCGACCACCGGCAGGAAATCGAAGACGAGTTCCGCAGCGCGGACCAGTGGGCGGAGTGGGTGAAAGCCCACATCCCTTCCAAGATCCCGCCGGAACTAAGGGAGAAGGCCGGTGGCTGAGCCGCTCCGGTTCTACATGGACCAGCATTTTCCCGGTCCGGCGAGCCGAGCGCTCGTGCGTCGCGGGGTCGACATACTGACCGCTCAGGATGCCGAGCGCTGTGGACTACCAGATCCAGACCAACTGGCCTTTGCGTCGGCGGAAGACCGGGTCATGGTCACGTTCGACCCCGATTTCCTCGCCTTGCACCAGTCCGGGGTGAAGCACGCGGGGATCGCCTGGTGTCCAGAGCGAAAGTACGGTATGAGCGAACTGATCCAGGCATTGCTCCTCTTGCACGGCGTCTTGGACCGCGAAGGCATGCGCAACCACGTGGAATACCTATGACCGCCACCCCGGTCAAACCCTGGATCAAAATGAGGGAGTGTCCCTCCCCCGGGATGTCAGATCCGAGAGATTCTCCGAAGGCGGGCGGCGCGGCTAAATCTACGTGGGCGTGCCGTGAAGCGGATTGTCGGCCCTTACGCGCCCGGTGACGGACATGGCCACGAAGACGTGGCCATGCCACCCAGCCACCCAGCCGCCGCAGCGAGGGTGTTGCGTTCGTCCGAGATCCCTGCTACGCTGGGGAGCCAGTACACTCTGCCCGGCGAACCTATGGGTCTGCTCCTGTGATCTGCAACGTGACGATACCCGACCCGTTGATAGCTCCGTTGGCGCCTCGCGCGTGCGAGGCCCGCACCTCGATGGCCGCTTCACCGTCCCAGAACGCCGTTCAAGGTGCGGCCTCTCGATCCGGCCGGCGCATGGCGTGGCTGGCTGCCCTTGTCTGGTGCCTGTTGATCCTTCTCGCTCCCGGCTGGGCCGCGGCGGATGAATGGCCGCAGTGGCGCGGGCCCAACCGCGACGGACTGTGGAGCGAGACGGGCATCGTCCAGAAGCTCCCCGGCCCGCGGATCCCCTTGCGGTGGAGCGTGCCCATCGCCAGCGGCTACACCGGGCCGACCGTGGCCGCCGGACGCGTCTACATGATGGACCGCCTGACCAGGCCGGGCGAAGTCGAGCGCATCCACTGCTTCGCCTGGGAGACCGGCCAGAGACTCTGGACCCGCGAGTATCCGTGCGTCTACGAAGTGCAATACACTGCGGGGCCGCGGGCCTCGGTCTCGATCGACGAGGGCCGGGCCTTTGCCCTGGGCACGATGGGGCATTTCCACTGCCTCGACGCGGCCACCGGCGAGGTGCTCTGGGCCAAGGACCTGCGGGCCGAGTACAAGGCCCGGGTCCCGGTCTGGGGGATTTCGGCGGCGCCGCTGGTCGATGGCGGGCTGGTGATCCTCCAGGCCGGCGGTGGCGACGGGGCGTGCATGGTGGCACTGGACAAGAAGACCGGCCGGGAAGCGTGGCGGGCCCTGGACGACCGGCCCTCGTATTCCGCTCCGATCCTCATCCAGCAAGCGGGCCGCCGGGTGCTGGTGGTTTGGACCGGCGACAGCGTGGCCGGCCTGGACCCCGCTTCCGGCAAGGTGTATTGGCGATATCCGTACAAGGCGCGGCGCATGGTGATCAACGTGCCCACGCCGGTCGTCGATGGGGACCGGCTGTTCGTGAGCGCCTTCTACGACGGATCGCTCCTGCTTCGGCTCCGCCAGGATGAGCCCGCGGTGGAGAAGCTCTGGCAGCGTGCCGGCCCCAGCGAAACGAAGACCGACGCCCTCCACGCCATGATCTCCACGCCGCTAGTGGACGGCGACTCGATCTACGGCGTGGATAGCCACGGGGAGCTTCGCTGCCTCGATGCCGCAAGCGGCGAGCGCGTTTGGGAGGACCTCACCGCGGTGCCCAAGGCCCGCTGGGCCACGATCCACATGGTCCGCAACGGCCGTCAAGTGTGGATGTTCAACGAACGGGGCGAGCTGATCCTCGGCGAGCTTTCGCGGCAGGGCTTTCGCGAGTTGAGCCGCTCCAAGCTCATCGACCCGACGCAGGAGCAGTTGTCGCAGCGCGGCGGCGTCTGCTGGTCGCACCCCGCCTTTGCCTACAAGCACGTCTTTGCCCGCAACGACCGCGAGCTGGTCTGCGCCGGCCTCGCGGCCCCTGATCTGGGCAAATAGGGACGGCAGATGGAGCAACTTCTATGAAGTTCTGGATGCTGATCGTCGCGACGACGCTGCCTTTCGTATCGCTCACCGCCGCTGCGGAGGACTGGCCCGGCTGGCGCGGGCCCACGTACCAGGGCATCTCCGCGGAGAAGAACGTGCCCGTCCGGTGGAGCGAGACCGAAAACGTCGTATGGAAGACGCCGATCGCGGGTCAGGGCTGGTCGAGCCCGATCGTCTTCGGCGACCGGATCTTTGTAACCGCCACCAGTCCGGACGGAGTGAAGTGCCACGTCATCTGCCTCGACCGCGTCCGCGGCAACATCCTTTGGGACAAAGAGGTCTTTGAGCAAACGCCGAAGAACAAGGGCGAAAAGAACTCTCACGCCACGCCCACGCCCTGCACCGACGGCCGCCGGGTCTACGCCGTCTTCAGCGACGGCAGCTTCGTCGCCTTGGACTACTACGGCCAGGTCGTCTGGCTCAATCGCGAGCACAAGTTCTATAGCCAGCACGGGCTGGGGACGTCGCCCATCCTGTACGGCGACCTGCTTCTGATGGCCCGCGACGGCAGCAGCGAGGGCGAAGACAAGAAGCTCGGCTGGCAAAAGCCGTGGGACAAGGGCGTGCTGCTGGCCTTGGACTGCCAGACCGGCAAGGTCCGGTGGCAGGGCTCGCGCGGCCAGTCGCGGATCGCGCACGTCGTGCCCAACGTCTTGCGCGACGGCGACCAGGTGCAGATCGTCAGCGGGGCGGGCGACGTGGTCCAAGGGTTTGACCCGGCCACGGGCCGGCGCCTATGGAGCGTCAAGAGCGAGGGCGAGGGGGTCGTGCCTTCGATCGTGGTCGGCGGCGGGCTGGTGTTCGCCACCTCCGGCTTCGGCGGTCCTGCGATCCGGGCTATCTGCCCCGGCACTGCGGAGAATCCGGCGGCGGCGAAGGTCGTCTGGGAGTGGAAGAAGGCGGTGCCGATGATCCCGTCGTTCGTCTACGCCGGCGGCCTGCTGTTTACGATCAACGAGTCGGGCGTCGCGCAGTGTTTCGACGCGCCGACCGGAAAGCTCCTTTGGCAGCAGCGGATCGGCGGCCAGCACTCCGCCTCGCCGATCTGCGCGGAGGGGAGAATCTACTTCCTCTCGGAAGCGGGCGACTCGACGATCATCGAGGCCGGCAGCCAATACAAGCTCATCGCCAAGAACAGCCTCGGCGAGAAATGCCAGGCCTCGCCTGCCGTTTCCCGCGGGCAGATCTTCATCCGCACGGAACGGAATCTCTACTGCATCGGTGTTCGCGGCGACAAGAAGTGAAAGGCTGGAGCGGAGATACTGGAGACGATGAGATGAACGAATCAACCGGGATGAAGCGGCGCGAGTTCCTCCGGCAAGCGGCGACGGCCGGCGCGGCCGCGGCCGGATCGCTGGCAACTGCGGCGCTGACGCCGGCGGCGGCCGCCGACGCCTCGACCGGCCAGAAGATCAAGGTCGGACTGATCGGCTGCGGGAGCGTGTCGAACGTCTACCTGCCGAATCTGTCGCAGTGTCGCTATGTTGAGCTGGTCGGCGTCTGCGACATCATCCCCGAGCGGGCGCAGCGCCAGGCCCAGCGGTTCAAGATCCCCAACCACTACCCGCACATCGACCGCATGCTGGCCGGCGCGGCCTTCGATCTGTTGGTCAACACCACCGACATGCAGGAGCACGGGCGGCTCAACCGCCAGGCGATCGAGGCGGGGAAGCACGTCTGGAGCGAGAAGCCGATGGCCAACACGCTCGCCGCCGGGCAAGAGTTGCTGGAGTTGGCCAAGCGGAAAGGCGTGCGGATCTGGGGCGCGCCTACGGTGGTCAATAGCCCGCAGTTTGCCTTCATGGCCAAGACCTTGGCCGCGGGCAGTCTCGGGCGCGTCGCCGCGGCCCACGCCGACTACGGCCACGAGGGCCCCAACTGGTCGTCGTTCTTCTACCAGAAAGGCGGCGGGAGCATGCCCGACCTGGGCGTCTACAACATCACCAGCCTCACCGGACTGTTGGGCCCCGCAAAGTCGGTCGCGGCCATGGTCAGCGTCGTCACGCCCACGCGAGACATCCAGGGCAAAGGCCGAATCGAGGTCACCGAGGAAGACAACGCGATGATCCTCTTGGATCACGGCAAGGGGGTCATCTCCCACGTCCAGTGCGGGTTCAACTACTTCAACCCACACGGCCACGACGGCAGCCATGAGCAGCGGCACACGATCTCCATCGTCGGGAGCCGAGGCAGCATGGGACTGGTGGGCTACGATTGGGACCCTCGGGGCGTCGATCTGGCGACGCAAGGGCAGCCCAACTACCAGCGGCACGAAACCGACAAGCGCGGCTACGTTTGGGAGCAGGGGGCCGCGCTCGTGGCCGAGCGCCTGGCGACGGGGCGGGAGCCGCTCTTCACGGCCCAGCACGCCCTGCACGTTTGCGAGATCATCATCGCCGCCCGCGAGTCGCAGACGACAGGCCGGCGGATTCCGATCCAAACGACGTTCCCTTGGCCGGTCCTCGCCTCGTAGTGAGCCAGGCCGTGGTCTGGTCCACGCCGGAGCAGACCCGGGTGCCCGAGCCAGCCGGCCGGCGATGTCGCAGCGTTCTGGATCAAGGCGCCCGCCCGCGCAGGGTGGATTCTGGACTCCACCCCACCCGCGCGGTACGATGGGCGGTCGTTGGCGAGGCCGTCCGTTTCCAGCAGCTCACTCAAGTGAAGGAGTCGTTCCGTGGCATCCAATATCAATCGCCGCAAGTTCGTGGGGTCCGCCGTCGCAACCGGCGCCTTGGCCATTGTTCCGAGACACGTCTTGGGCGGAGGCGCACAGGTCGCTCCCAGCGACAAGATCACCCTGGCCCACGTCGGCATGGGCACGCAAGGTTTCCGGGAAATCGGGGGCCTGCTGGCCGACCCGCAGATACAGATCGTCGCGGTCTGCGACCCGAACGCGGACAGCAACGACTACGTCGAGTGGGGCAAGAACGGAATCCGCAACACGATAAGATCGCTCATCGGCAAGCTCGGCTGGAGAGAGGGCCAGCCCGGCTGCCCCGGTGGCCGGGAGGTGGGCCGCGAAGTCGTGGATGGCTACTACGCCAACCAGAGGGGCGCGGCGGAGTTCAAGGCGTGCCGGGCCTACGCCGATTTCCGCGAATTGCTGGACAAGGAGAAGGACCTGGACGCCGTCAAGGTCATGACCCCCGATCACCTCCACGCGACCGTCTGCATCGCGGCCATGAAGAAGGGCAAGCACGTCATGGTCCACAAGCCGCTGGCCAACCGGATGTACGAAGGAAGACTGGTCGTCGAGACTGCACGCAAGACCAAAGTGGCAACGCACCTGCTGGCCTACGGCAGCGGAGCCGGCAACGCGGCGATTGCCCGGCGGATCAAGGAGGGGGTCATCGGCACCTTGCGGGAAATCCACAACTGGTCGAACCGGCCGGTATGGCCTCAGTACACCGAGATTTCCAAGGACAGGCCGCCGGTCCCCAAGGGCTTGGACTGGGACCTGTGGCTCGGGCCCGCGCTGGACCGCCCCTATCATCCCCACTACACGCACACGGTCTTCCGCGGCTGGTACGATTTCGGCGGCGGCTCAATGGCGGACATGGGCATCTATAGCCTCTGGCCCGTCTTCGCGACGCTCGACCTGGGCGTTCCGGTGAGCGCCGAGGCTTGGGCGACCCACACCTGCACGATCGTGGACCACATCAGCCAGGTCCAGCGGAACGATTTCTCCTATCCCGCCGCCTGCACCATCCGCTTCAAGTTCGCGGCCCAGGAGAACAGGCCCGCCCTGGACCTGTTCTGGTACGACGGAGGCATGACGCCGCGCCTGCCCGAGGAGATCGAGGCCCAGAACGCGGGCATGGGCATCGAGGGGATCCTGTTTGTCGGCGACCGGGGAGCGATCGTGGCCGGTTTCAACGGCCAGGACCCGCAATTGTTTGCCAAAGGCAAGAAGCAGCCCCTCGGCAGTGAACAGGCTTCGCGGCAAGGCTCCGCGCGGGGGCAAAAGACGCGCGGCGAGCGCTCCAGCCCCTGGGTCCGGGCCTGCAAGGGCGGCGAGCCATCGCCGGGGAACTTCCTCAACGCCGCGTCGATCACGGATACCGTCAACCTGGGGACGGCCGCGCTGCGCGCAGGGAGTAAGGTCACGTTCGACAGCCAAAACATGAGAATCACCGACCCTGCCAGCGCGAACAGATACCTGGTCCGCGAGTATCGGAAGGGTTGGGAGCTGTAAGCCGCCCCTTGCCCGACTCGTCCCTTGCAGGGTGTCGGGTGACGTAGGACGGATTTCCAATCCGTCCCCGTCTCAGGGCGAATTACCAATCCGTCCTACAACTCGCCAAATGAGGCGTGGCGGACCGCTACATCCCGAACAGCTTCGCCGCGGTCTTCCAGCGGATCTGCTCTTTGACCGCTTCGGGCACGTCGAGCACCTCGAGCTTGACTAGTGCCGGGTCGGGCGAGTTGAAGGGCATTGCGGTGCCGAAGACCACCCGGTCCGGGCCGAGCCGGGCGACGAGCTGGCCGATCTCGTTGGCCATCACCGCGGTCAGGCGCGAGATCTCGATCGCGTAGTTGGCGGGAAGCTCCTTGTCTTTCTGCCCGAGCGGCGAGCCGGCAAAGCCCGCGCCGTTGAGCAGCACGAACCGCGCCTTCGGATTGCCTTTGATGAGGGGCACCAGGTCCGCGGGCCGCAGGTCAGGCACGTCGACCAGCCAACTCCTCTGGCGATAGTCCTCCACGCGAAGCGGGATGGAGATCGTCATTCCGCGCTCGGTCGCCAGTTGGACCAGTTCCAGCGAGCAGGCGTCGGTCAGCTCGTAATGGTGCCACTTGGGATAGAGCCGCAGCCCCTTCATTCCGAACTCCTCGTGGCAAATCTTCAGGTCGTCCTTCCAGCCGGCATAGAAGGGGTTGATGACGGCCAGGGGGATCAGCCGATCGCAGTGGGGCCGGACCGACTCGGCCAGGTCCTCGTTGGCCGATTGGGCGTTGCGGTAGGTGATCGCCGCGGCACTGGAGACAACGGCCTTCGTGATCCCCTTGGCGTCCATGAGCCGCAGCAACTCGCCCGGCGTGTTGTGCCGCAGCCTGCGGAAGGCAAAGGGGCCGAGATAGGCGTTGGTGTCGATGAGCATGGCCGGTCCTCATATCCGCCAGGAAAAGGGGACAGGTCCAATTTGTGCGAAGCACCCTTCGGGCCGTTCCGGCAAATTGGACCTGTCCCCTTTTCCGTCTTTTCCGTCACCGCCATCGTAGGAGCCGCTGCACGTTCAGGCCGAGGATCTTCTGCTTCTCGGCGGCGCTCAGCCCGCTCGCGCGGATCTTGCCCACCCCGGCGGTCATCGACATGTCGCAGCCGAAGAGGAGCCGATCGACGCCCAGGACCCGCGCGGCCAGATCGACGATCCCTTCGTCGGTCACGCTGCCGCTGGTATCCAGGTAGACGTTTTTGGCGTGGCGCAGGGCCTTGATGGTCCACTCCCAATCGCCGCCCCCGCCGACGTGGGCGCAGATCAGCCGGGCCTCAGGGTAGCGGGCGCCGAGTTCCGCCAGGTGGCCGCCGTCGGAGATTCGCGGCTGGTCCGTCAGCGGGTAATGGGCATGACCGGCATGTTGAAGGATCGGCACGCGGAGATCGATCGACGTCTCGACAATCGGAAAGACGACCGGCTCGTTGCACGTATACTCGTTGTAGAGCTTGATGCCCATGAAGCCGCGGTCCAGGACGCAGCGGCGGATCTCGTCGAGGGCCTCGCGGCTGTAGCCGGGGTTGACGTAGCAGTAGCCCAGCACGCGGCCCGGGAATCGCCGCATCGCCTCGGCAACCCACTGGTTGCACTCGCGGAAGCCGGCGGCCGTGGCCGGGCGCCGGGGCGTGAGAATGGAGCAGCAAAGCTGGTCGATGCCCAGCTTGTCCGCCGCGTCGATCAGCTTGCGGTCGTTCTCCTTCCAGGCCGAACTGCTGTGGTGGTGCAGATGCGCGTGGCAATCGATCACCGGCGAGGGCCGGGGCTGGGCAAAAGCCGGTCCCGCGGCGGGCGATTGCGCCACAAGCTGCGGCGAGGCGGCCAAGACCGAGCCGGCCGCGGCGGCCGTGCTTGCAAGGAAACGGCGTCGCGTGACAGGGGGCATGGCAGCGTCCTCCGGATTTCAGTCCACTCTAGCCTGGCCGCCGGGCCTCTGCAAGACGCACGCGGCGATCGGCCGCTGCCCATCCGCCCCGGATCAGGTCTTGCGGGGCCGGAAGCGAGCTACGACAATCAGAGCGCGTAAGGCCGGAGCGTGGCTGGGCCAAGACTGCTTGACCGATCCCGGCGAGCTCCCATGGACTCCCAGAAGGCAACCTCGGCAGGCACCCGCCGGCGGCTTCGAGTCGCGGCCGGATGGAAGCGGATGGTCGATGCCGTCAAGAAGCGGGCGTCGCGATCTGTGACGGCCTTCGATCTTCCCTGAGTCCATGCCATCGACGCGATGAGGTCAGATGGAGTCGAGTCTCTCTAACAGAGGAGGAAATCGGATGCGTACCTGGAAGTTCATGGCAGCGGCTTGGGGATTGGCTTTCCTGCTGGCGCTCGGCCAAGGCATCTCGCAGGATGATGTGGCGCCCGCACAACCGCCGGCAACGGTGACGGCCGCCGCTGCGCAGCCGGCACGGCCCGCCAAGCAGAAGGCGGTCAAGAGGGTCTACATCATGACCGACCTTGAAGGCGTGGCCGGTGTGCGGGACTCGGAGCAGTGGTGCGGCCCGGACGGCAGGTACTACGACGCCGGTCAGAGGCTGCTGACCCTGGAGGTCAACGCCGCGATCGAGGGCTTCTTCGCGGGCGGGGCGACCGAGATCGTGGTGGCCGACGGGCACGGCCGGGGCGCCGTGAACTTCGAGCTTCTCGATCCGCGGGCCCAGCTCGAGCGCGGATGGCCGGGCGGCTGGCCGGGCCCGTCGCTGGCGGCCGGCGGCGTCGATGCGGTCGCGTGGGTGGGGCAGCACGCCAAGGCCGGCACGGAGCATGCCCATCTGGCCCATACGCAGGGGTGGAACTACGTGGACCTCTCGATCAACGGCGTCTCCATCGGCGAGTTCGGCCAGTTGGCGCTCTGCGCCAGCGAGCTGGGCGCGCGATCCATCTTCGCCAGCGGCGACAAGGCCTTCAGCGAAGAGGCCAAGGCCCTGGTCCCCGGGATCGAGACCGTCTGGGGCAAGCGCGGCACGACCCCGGGGCGCGGCGATGAGCTGACCGCCGAGCAGTATGGGCGCCGCAACACCGCGGCCGTCCACCTGCACCCCGAGAAGGTCCGGGCATTGATCCGCGCGGGCGCGGAGCGGGCGATCCGCCGGGCGCAGACCGAGGAGTACGGACTGATCCCCTTGAAGCCGCCGTTTGAGCGGGTAGGCCGCTTCCGGCCCAGTCAGGCGGGCCAACCGCTGTTGGTCTCCAGGCAGAGCCACCCGACGAGCGTGATCGCCGCGATGAATCTGCCGTTTACCCCTGCGCCGGAGCGGAAGTGAAAACGAAGGGGCAGGCAGGCAAGAATGTCTGCCCTCGTGCCGACAGACAAGAATGTCTGTCCTACTGCGCGAGTTCCACCACGTCGTCCCCTTGTGACTTGACGCTCAGCGGCTTGCCGTTGACGAGGATCTGGTACTCGGCGCCCTTTCGGCCCTTGAGGTGCGCCTTGCCGTCGCGGAGCGCGACGGGAAACGGGGCGACCACGCGGTGCTTGCCGTCGAACGCCACGGCCAGCGAATCGACCTGCCCATCCAACACCAGGCGCAGACTCACCAGCGCACACGGGTTAATCCGCGCCGGGTTGCGCTGCTGCGCGGCCAGCACGAATGAGTCGGGCAGCAGGCCGATCCACTTGCCGTCCGGGTACTGCTGCTGCTCGGCGGAGATCAGGATGCCGCGGGCCAGGTGGCCCCAGTCGAGCGATCGGGCACCATCCGCAGGATGGTCGTGCGGGGCCAGAAGGGCCAGGGCGTAGGCATAGACCCCGCCGACCCACTGCACCGGCAGGCCCATCCAGTTCGGGGCCTTCCAGTTGGTCGCCCCGAAGACCGGCGGCGCCGCATAGAGCATCACCGGATAACGGCTCCACAGATACACGAACGGGATGCCCGACAGGGCCCAGCGCCGCGCCTCCGCCAGATACTCCTTCTTGCCCGTCAGTTCGTAGCCGCGCACATAAGCCCAGACGGCGTAGGCCGAGGCCAGTTGATCGGGCGTATGGAGCGGGATTTCCCAGACCTGGGCCCCGCGCGGCACGTCGAACCGCTTGGCCGTCATGTAGTCCAGGGTGCGCAGCCCGGCCTCTAGGGCAGCCTTGTCGCCGGTGAGCCGGGCGTGGTCGAGCAGCACTTGTGCCGGCCGGGCACACACGCCCACGGCCGTGTCCTCGAAATGTCCGCGACGGAAGGGGCCGTCGTAGCGGAACGAGCCGTCGGGCCGTTGCTGGCGCAGGAGGTTCTGGACCTGTCCGGCGTGGATCGCCTGCCACTCGGCGGCCCGGCCGGTAACGAAGTAATAACTGTCGTTGGCGACGTGGGCCCCGCCCGGCGCGACGCGCGGCAGCGGGACGATCTGGCCGGTCAGTCGCCAGACGGTGGAGGCCATGTCGGCGTGCGGGGCCCGGCCCCAGTTGGGCTCGGCGCAGTGGCCCCAGCCCGCGTCCGTCTTCAGGGGCCCATTGAGGGCCTTGAGGCAGATTTCCCACTGCTGCTTCTCAGTCCGCGGCGCGGGCGGCAGCGGCGGCAGCCCTCGGCGTTTGACCGCCCAGGCGATCGTCTCTTCGATCGGGAGCCGATCGACCAGGATCGTGGCCTCGATCTTCTGGCCCGGGCGAGACTGGAGCGACGTGCGGTGGTCGGCCGTGCCGTCGAAGAAGTTGGGCGTGGCATAAGTGGGCTGCAAGGTCATGTCGCTCCACTGCATCGCCACCGTCGCCCGATCGGTCGCAAACGCCGTAAGCGGCATGGTCACTTTGAGCGGGTCCGGGGCAAAGCGCAGGTGCTCTTCGGTCTCGATGTCCAGGCTCGAGGAGCTGTGCTCGCCCTTGCCGAGATACTCCAGCCCGGCAAACAGCCCGCCTTGCAGCTCGCCCAGGGCGCGGACCACGGGCCCCTCGCACGGCCGGTCGCTCGCGATCGCGACGGAGATTTCCTTGCCGGAAGTGCGAAGCGTCAGTGCGACGCCTTCGCCTTCCCAGCGGAGCGACGGGTTTTCCTGTACCAGTTTGAGTGTCGGGATGCTGCCGTCGCAATGGACCAGCGGGGCGAGAATCGCCACCGGCCGGCCGTCGCCGAGCACCCGGGCCATCGAGCCGTCGCGGGCCACTTCCAGCGACCAGGCGCCGAGCGGGCGAACCAGCCAATCCGCGCCTGCCTCCGGATGGAAGACGAAGACGGTGCGGCGCACCGGGGGCAGATCCTTGTCCTTCACTCGGGCCTCGAGAGTTACAGCCTCAAGCGGCTTGGCGCCCGACGTGGGGCACTCAACGGCGACGGTGCCCTGGGCGGGGACCGGATACTCCTTGCCCCGGGCAGTGACGACGAGCGATTCCGCCTCGTGGTTCTTGACGAAGAACCGCACGCGGCCGGGGTGCGTCTCCACGCGCTCGACGCTCAAGGGGTGCAGCCGCGCCCGGTCCAGCTCGATCCAGTCGATCTCAAACTCGCCGGCGGTCCCGCCAGGATCGAGGCGCAGGTCCGCGAGCGTGCCCGGGGCGGAGAACGGCGCCGCGTACTCGTGCCACTGGTTGTCGTGGATCAGGGGGAAGTGCTGCGACTTGTCTTCTCCGCGGCCGGGCGACTTGGTTGTGGTCCAGAAGATCTGGCCGCCGCCGCTGGTGCGGCTTCGGGCCCGCATCCGGAAGAAGAACTGGCCGCCGGGCAGCCGGAGCGGGCGGTGCAGGAACGGGTCGTCGTCCGTGGCACTTATCTTCAGGATTCCTTTTTCTGCCGAGAGGGTGCAGTTGTGCTCGGCCACCCAGCCGTCGGTGCCGCGGTCGAAGTCCCAACGCGCCAGGCGCACGTCGGCGAGGGCCATGCGGGGAAACGGATTGATCGGCGGGGACGGATCGTTCGCGCCGCAAATCGCGATGAGGGCCAGAGCAGGCAGGCAAGACATAAGCGTCTCCATGAGGTGGGCAGAATCACGGGTCAGCCCCGATTGTTGGCCGGCCGCGGCGGCCTGTCAACCCGGCCAATAGCCGCGGGTCATCAACGCGCGAGCCTCCGCTTCCAGACCCAATAGAAGGGGATGCCCGTCAGCACCAGCACGAGCCCGCTCAGGGTCGCTTCCGGCTCGCCCAGGACCACGTAGATCAGGAACGGGACGCAGACCGCCAGATAGAGGGCCGGAGTGATGGGATAACCCCAGCAGCGGTAGGGGCGCGGCCGCGCCGGTTGCTTCACGCGGAGCAGATAGACCCCCGCGACGGTCAGACCGCCGAAGAAGACCGAGGCAAAGGTGCTGAACGTCAGCAGCTTGGTGTACGAGCCGGCAAACACCAACACAATCGACCAGACGCCCTCGTAAACCAGGGCGACGGCGGGCGTTGCGTTTCTCGGGTGCAGGGCTGCGCAGCGGCGGAAGAAGAGTCCCTCGCGGGCCATGGCGTAGTACACCCGGGCGCCGCCGAGGATCATCCCGTTGACGCAGCCGAACGTCGAGACTAGGATCGCCACGACCACCAGCGTGACCCCAAATTTGCCGAAGAGCACCGCGGCCACGGCCTGGGCCACGCGGTTCTCCTCGACCTGGGCCATGTCGGCGACGCGCAGGACGGCCAGGTACGCGATATTCGTCAGCACGTAAACCACCGTGGTAATGAGACTGCCCAGCAGAAGCGCCCGCGGCAGGGTGCGCTCGGAGTCGCGGACCTCCTCGGCCACGAAGGTCACGGTGTTCCAGGCGTCGTAGGCGAAGAGCGCCTTGGAGAGGGCGACCGCCACCCCGGCGAGGAAACCGGCCTGGAGGACTTCCTTGCCGGGCGCGAGCGGCAAGAAGTTCGCGGCGTTGGCCCCGGCCTTCGATAGTCCGGCGACGCAAAGGGCGCCGAGCGCCGCGACCTTCAGGACCGTAAACAGGTTCTGAACGAAGGCCCCGTGGCGCACGCCCCGGATGTTGATCCAGGTCAACAGGGCGATCACCGCGCAGGCCACCAGTTGGGCGGAGTTCAGCTCGAGGCGGCGGAGGAAGTCGGGCATCTGTCCGGCCCAGGCCGCCGGCAGCAGGTCTCCCAGCGGGACCACGGCCAGCACGTTATCCTCGCCCAATTCCGGGATCAGCACTCCCAGGTACTTGGCAAAGGCGATGGCCACGGCCGCGTTGAAGCCGGTCTGGATCACCAGGAAATTGGCCCAGCCGTACAGAAACGCCCAGAAGTCGCCGTAGGCCTCGCGGAGGAAGACGTATTGACCGCCGGCATGGGGCCACATGGCGGCCAGCTCGCCGTAGGCCACGGCCCCGAGGATGGTGAACAGACCGCCGAAGAGCCATAGGCCCACCAGCAGGCCGGGCGTTTGCACGGATCCGGCCATGATCGACGGGGCGACGAAGATGCCCGAGCCGATCATCGAGCCGACGACGATCGTGGTGGCGTCGAAGAGCCTCAAGCGGCGCTGGAGCTGTTGGGTGACGGCCATCGGACCGGTGCGGAGTTGACTCCAAAACGACGCCCCGCCAGTCGCGTTGCACTTCAGTGCCCGATCACTTCAGAACGATCTTTCCCTCGCGGAAATCCACCGTCAGCGTGAGCCCGCGGAGGAAATCCAGGCCCAGCAGTCCATCCACGCCGGCACTGGGGGGCAGCGTATGAGCGAGGACCAGAAAACTGGAACGCTCGAGGCCCAGAGCCTTGAGTCGGCGGACCGGAATCCGGGCGGCAAACTCGACACCGCTCCCTGTAGTCACCTGCACCCGGTCGGGGGCCGCAGCCGGGTCGTATCCCGCCGCCACGAGCATCGCAGCGCTGATCACGGTATGCGTGGCGCCCGTATCCAGACCCAGTCGGAGCACGGCCTCTCCGTCAGGTCCGACGACCGCGGCCTTGACGATGATCGGACCCTCGCGCGCGTCGAATCCAAACGTCATAGGACGATTGCCGTGTTCTTGGGCATCGACCCGGTAAAGAGCATGGCAAACCGCTTTGGGCGCAGTTCAATCGCCTTGCGGTACACTTCGTCCCGGTCTTTGCTGTGGAACAGGACCTTTCCCGCTAGAACATCGAGATTCTCTGCGGTCTGGGGTTCGTCCAACAAGACCCATTCGGCGTCGAAGCGGGAGTAGATCTCCGCTAAAGTGAGTATCTCGCCCATGTCGGGACCTCCAGGGGACAAACGGCGCTCGGACAACACCTTCAATTCTAATGCAGGGCCGTGATGACGGGTAGCCCAGGCGTAGGGCCGGCTTTGCCGGCCAAATTGTGATGGCCGGCAAAGCCGGCCCTACGATTCTGCCGACTACTCACGCGCTCGCCGCTCGAGCGCAAACGGCTCAAACAGCCCGTAGCCCAGCGTGTGGTAGGCCGCGCCCGGCGGCGGGCCCTCTTTGGGGCCTTGGTGGAACATCGCCGGCCAGGCGCTGCCCACGCCGCTGCCCGCGTGGTGCGGCCCGAGGGTGTTCTTGAGCGTGCCGATCACCAGCACTTCGACGGTGTTCTTGCCGGGCCGGATGGCCTCGGTCACGTCGCACTCCCACGGCTGCCAGGCGAGGTGGCCACAGGGCTTGCCGTTGACCGACACCTTGGCCACGCTGCCGTACCAGTTGGGCACGGAAACGCAGTACTTGCCGCTCGGCTGCGGGACCTCGAAGGTCTGGCTGTAGGCCACGCCCGCGGCGTAGAACGGCAGCCCCTGCTGGTTCCAGCCGAGACGGACCTTCCCTAGACCGCTACCGTCGACCAAGTGCCTCGTCGCCCGATCATGGCCGCGTGTGACCAACTCGCTGGAGACGCTCTGAATAGTGACCCCTTCGATCTTGGCCAGTTTTGCGTCGCCATTGCTTGCAGCGAAAAACTGCACTTCACTCAGGCCCGCAAACGCATTGTCCGGAGCCGAGGCGGTAGCTGGATAACGGACGCCATTGTGGTTCGACAGCACCTCAAACCTCACGAACCGCACGCCGTCAAGGTTCACCTGAAGCCCCTGTGCCAACGGCGGATCGCTCGATCCCGGAGCGCGCTTCAACGCGAACTCGTAGATCGTGCTATTGAGCGAGTCGGCGCGGCCGTTGGCCGACCCGCTGATGCGAAGTTCCTTCACGCCGCGCCCCGTAAGGTTCAACTCGTTGTAGTTACAGATATCGATCTGCCGAAGGTCCACCCGTTTGCCGAGGTCGAACACGACCCAAGGTGCGGGATCGTCGCGTGCGGGCTTCGCCGCGCCGCGTCCGAAGCCGATCCCGGCGCTGAGCCAGTGGACGCCCTCAAGCTGGTTGCTGTGGGTAACGCGCAGGACCGGCTCCCCCAAAAGTTCCCGGAGTTCATGTGCGAATTTGCTGTTCGGGTTAACGCCTTCTTCCACCCGCAGCGCCTGCGGCGGCACGATCGCAAAGCCCGACTGTGTCGGACGGAGCGAAAAATCGCCCAGCACGTACGCGGGTTCCAGCTCGTGATAGATCGTAAACGGCTGCGCTCTGACCGTGACCGCGTTTCCGCCCGTTTGAGCGGCCGCGGTAATGTCAATCTTGCCGAAGGCCCGGTCGAGCCACCAGGAATCCTTTGCGGCAGCGACGGGCTTGCCGTTGCAGGTGATGGCGTAGAGGTCGGGCCGCTCGATCACGATCCAGAGCGGCTTGGGTACGGGGCCTTCGATGGTGAAGCGGTAGGTGGCCTCGACGCCACTGTCGGCGGGGAACGTCTTGCGGATCAGCTCGTCCTTGTACTGTACCGCGCTATCCCATGGGTTGCGCTCCATGCCATTTTTCTGGAAGGCGAATTGATTGGCCTGGTAGAAGTAGGCGCTCTTGCGGGTCTCGCCGCCAGCGGCGACGTCCATGTAGTCGAGCGTGAGCACGTTGGGCTCGACGCGGCGGATCTCCATGGCGCCGGCGGGCTGAACCGCGGTCGTCGTCTGTTTGACGACAGGTGCCGACTGTCGCGACTCCTTCGAGAAGAACAAGAGCAAGCTGCCGCACGGCGGGAGATTGAAGTCGGCCACGACTCCCCGATGGCCTTCCCGGAACGGGTAGGCCAGCGTTTTCCCGGTGACCGGGCACCACTGCTCGATACCTTGAGAATTGTCGGCGGCGATGATGCCCCAGGATGCGTGCTGGATGCTCGTGTTGACCAGCAAGACCAACTCGCCGTCGTCCAGCCGGCGGCGCTGGTGGAACAGGATCCCCTCGGGTTCGTCTTCGCGGAAGATCATGAAGCCGTCCTTGGCGACGGAGAGACCGCGGAGCGCTCCTGGCAATGCGGCCGGCTCGACCCGAATCCAGCCGCGCTCCTGGGAGAGTTTTTTCGCACGGTCCGAGGGCCTGCCGTCCACCAGGGCCGGCGGTGGCCCGCACGAGATCACGCGGCCGCCGGCCTTCACAAACTCCTCCAGCAAGTCCATCGTCTTGGCGTTGATGGTCTCGGTGTCAGGCGGGAGTACGACCGGATCGTAAATGCGCTGGCCGACTTTGAATCCCTTTCCCACGACCGACCCATGGTCCGCGATGATCTTCTCGCAGCCGATGTCGTATTCCACCTGGTCCCGCTCCATCGACATGAGGAAGTCGAAAAAGCTC
>CAYGZI010000003.1:0-24958 GCA_964354245.1 uncultured Planctomycetaceae bacterium | reverse complement strand
CGCCGAATCGCGCGGCGCCGCGAAGGTCCGCCTGGGAGCCCGGCTCGACGTGAAGCCCGATCGTCGCCTGCCGGCCCGGCTCCGAGCCGGGCGAAATCGGCCCCACCCGCACCTTGCGCCAACCCGGCGACCGGCCGAGTTTCTCTGAGGCAAAGGTTTCCACGGGCTGGCGTCTTGGGTCCGACACGGTCAGCGAGAGGAAGGCGACGTCCTTATCGAGCCCTTCGGCGTTGATCCACCCTTCGACGACGTAGTCGCAGCCGGGCTCGAGGCCAACCGGCGGAGCGTATGCCGCCGCGGCCCCGCCATCCATCTCGAACCGCAGGCAGCGGTTGCCGGCCGGCGTGGGCTCGGGGGCGATGAAGATCTTGACGTAGTGGGGGAACCCCGGGCCGTGCCGGCGGGTCCAGCGGTCGGGCCAGCCGTCGAAATCGAGGTCCGCGGACTCAGAGAAGGTGCAGTGCAGCAGACCGGTCGCCCCGGGGTAGCGCCCTTCCAAAGGCGCATCCGGCCGGATCGCTACAATCAGAAAAAAGAGCGCAACGTTCATCGGCGGACCAGCTTACATGCTAATCGCTGGAGGTCCGATCCAACTATCGTCCGCTCGGCGTCCCCAGTCCACGGGAATGGCCGGCGACGCTACGATCCGAAGGAGCAAAGGGGGGCCGCGCGCCACCGGTTGACGGCGGGGAGTCGATCCCGGCTCACTGCCCCGGCACCGTCAGCGGCTGGCCGTTGTGTTTCGGGCCCAGCGTGAGGATGAACGGCACTGCCGCCTCCGCCCACTTCGCAGGGTCCGGGTACGACGCGGCAGAGCCGCCAAAGCAACTGCGGAGCATGTTGGTGTCGATCACCCCCGGGTTGAGCGGCACGGCCGCCATACCCTTGGGCAACTCCTCGGCCAGCGCTTGCGTGAGCCCTTCGACGGCCCACTTGGTTGCGCAGTACGGGGCCACTTCCGCCGCCACCGAGCGGCCCCAGTAGGAGCTGAAGTTGACGATCACGCCCTTTGCGCGGGCCACCATCGCGGGCACGAAGTGGCGGATCGCATTGGCCACGCCCTTGACGTTCACGTCGATGACCCGGGAGAACTCGTCGGCAGGGACCTCCCAAAGCCTCGCGTTCGGGTTGATGACGGCGGCGTTGTTGATGAGCAAGTCGGTCGGACCGCCGCCGGCCAGGACTGCCTCGGCCCAGGCGCGGACCTCGTCGTCGCGGGCCACGTCCACCACGTCGAACCGGTGCGGCGGCCCGAAGCGCTTTCTACACTCGGCAATCGCGCCGGCCGATCGGGCACAGCCCAGAACCACGTGTCCTCGGGCAGCGAAGCCCTCGGCCATGGCGCGTCCAAGCCCTCGACTCACGCCGGTCAAGACAATCCGCATTAGGGCCACGGGTCGCCGGTCCAGGTGCCGGTAAACGCCAGGGCGTAGTCCACCGGGGTGACGATCTTCCGGGTGTTGGTGCCGCCGGCGGCGCCGGAGACGTTCACCTTGTCCAGCGAGCTGGTGTAGCCCAGCAGCTTGAGGTAGTACGTGTTTGCGGCCAGGAGGTCTCCATTGGTCAGATCGAGCGTGCCGTCGCTGAGCACGGCATCGGCCAGGCGGCCCCAGAAGGTGTCGTTTCCGGCGGAGTCGGACAGGTTGGCCGTGTCGTCGCCGCCGACCGAGGTGAGCGTGACCTTGGAGAACTGCCTGGCCTCGATGTAGTAGGACGCCGTCCCGTTGGTCAGCCGGGCAGTCGTCGGGTTGCCGATGAAAGTGTCGGCCCCGGTCGAATCGGTCAGGAATGCCTCGTCGCCGCCCGTGGTGGCATAGGCCATCACGTAGCGGAAGTTTCGGGCCTCGTAGCTGAACCCGGCGCCCGCGAGCGTGGCACTGGTGGGCGAGGCCAGCAAGGCCTCCGTACCCGCCGAGTCGTAAAGCCGGGCAATGTCGCTGCCGAGCCCGCCCGAGACGGCGACCACCTGGTCGAAGTAGAGGGCGCGGTTGTAGAACGCCTGCCCCGCAGTGGAGTTGGAGAGAATGGAATACGTCGGCCGGGCCTCCAGCGCGTCGGTGCCCGAGGAATCGGTCAGCGTCGCCTTGTCGAAACCGCCTGAGGTGGCGTACGCATGGGCGTAGCGGAAGGTGCGGGCGGTGACGGCGTAGTTGGTGTTGTTGGTCGTCGGATCGTTTTGCAGCTTGGCGTAGATCGGCATGGCCGTCAGTACGTCGTCGCCGGGTGAATCGTACAGCCTCGCGGAATCGTCGCCGCCGTGGGTGGAGTAGGCATCGACCGCGTCGAAGCCGGTGACCCGGTTGAGGTAGGCCGGATTGCCGGCCGAGGCCGAAGCGTACATGACCGCATAGCCCGGCGTGGCCACGAACGTATCGGTGCCGGCGGAATCGTCCAGGCGCGCCGTGTCGGTCCCCCCGGTGGCATAGGCAATGAGATAGCGGAAACCGGTGGCCCGGCTGAACACGCCGACTCCCATGAGGGTTCCTTGGGTCGGGGTGGCCGTGAACTGCTCGTCGCCGGTGGCCGAGTCGTAGAGCCTGGCCAGATCGGCCCCACCCGCTGAAGAGGTCCCTTCGTAGGTGTCGAAGCCCTCGGCGCGGTTGTAGTACGACCTATCCGCGGGGGCGCCGGCCGGCCGGTAGGTGCCGGTCATGGTGGCGTAGGCGGGATAGGCCACGAAGTTGTCGTTGCCCGTGGAGTCGAGGAACACCGCGGCGTCGGTGCCGCCTTGGGTGGACCTGGCGGTGACAAAGCCGAAATCGTTGGCCCGGTTGCTGAAGCCCGTGCCGCGGAGCACCGCATAGGCCGGGTAGGCCTCGAAGGTGTCGTCCCCGGCGGAGTCGAAGAGGTAGGCGATGTCCTGCCCGGCCGGGGTACCGTTGGCCGCCACGCTCGGGAAGTTGTTGGCCCGCAACGAGACGCCGGTGCCGGTCAAGGAGGCGAAGGTCGGAGTGGCGATGAAGAGATCCATTCCGGCCCCGGCGTTCAAGATGGCCGCATCGCTGCCGCCCCCGCTGGTGGCCGTGATGACGTCCACGTCGCTCACCGAGACGTTGTAGAGGGCCGAGCCGAAACCCGCGTGGTCGGGGTACAACTGGGCGGTCTCATTGCCCGGATCGCCGTAGAAGTACACCTGGTCGTAACCGCCCATCCCGTCGAAGGTGAATGCGTTGACGCTGGCGGGGTTGTACTTGTACACGATGCCGTTGAGCGACACGATGTACTTCGGACCGGCCCAGAACTTGTAGACGTCGTCGTCCTCCGAGCCGATCGCCACCACGGTCTGCCCTACCTGCTGAACGTTGCTCTGGACCTGCACGACGTAGTCCTCGGCCTCGCCGCCCAACACCGTCCCGGTGTACGAGATCGGCGCATCCGTGGCCCGGAAGCGGAACCGGGCGTACGACGTGCCGGGATGCGCGTCGCGCGGGACGCGGAACACGAGCGCGTTGGGGCCCGCGGTGAGGGGCTGGCTGGCGAACACGCGATCGGCCTGCGGGATGCCCCAGCGGTCCAGCCAGGGGGCCCAGCTTCCGTCGCCGTTCAGGTCGATCCAGGCGTCGAGGTATCCGCCGATCGAAGCCGTCACGGTGATCTGCGCATACTGGTCGGCCATAAGCGGCGTGTCGAACGTCACGCCGTCCTCGTCGTCCGTCCCGCTGGCGTCGTCGCCGTTGGCCTGCAACGTGGGCAGTCCGTTGGCCTCGCTGTCCACGCGGCTGCCCAGATACAGACCCGCCGAGATCGAATGGCGGGCGCCGTTGTTGGCCAAGAGCGTGGGATAGGGGGCCGGGGCGTCGCCGTAGTCCAGCGTCCCGTCGTCGTTGAGGATACTAATCGTCGCCCGGGGCACGTCCAGGACGGCGAGGTCCGGGGTGCTCAAATCCAGGAAGAAGTACTCGTCGGGCTCCAGGCGCGTGTCGCCGTTGACGATCAGGGTGATCGTCTTGGTCAGATCCGGCTTCAACTCGACGGCCCGGACGACTTCGCTGGTCCCGCTGCGGAAGCTCCGCCAAATCACCAGAGCGTCGGAGACGAGTGGACCGCCGTCGAAGTAGTCGTTGTTGGTGATATTCAGCGGCATCCGTCCCTTGCCGATCTCGTAGTACGACACTTCCCAGTCGGCGCCGTCGTAGGTGCTCCAGACCATCCGGTTGCCGAAGACCTTGGGCCCCTCGTGGTGATAGACGGTCCCGGAAACGTCCACGGCCGGGCCGCCGGCCAAGAGGTCGGACCACAGGATGCTGCTCGTCTGCCCACCGCCGGGGAGTTGCCCGAGGGCGTGCCAGACCACGCTGTTGCCGGAAATCTGCGGGTCGAGATTGTCCAGGAGGTTGCTGGAGATCTGCACGGGCGGGATCGGCAGGCCGCTGAGCTGGAACGTCCCGTCCCACCAGAGGATCTGGTGGTTGGTGGCGCCGGCCCTTTGCCAAACCACGTTGGAGCCGTCGATCTGCGGTTTGACGTTGTCCTGCGCGCCGTTGGTCAACCGCCTCGGCGGCGTGGGAGTGCCGTCCGGGAGGAAGGTCCCGTCCCAGAAGAAGATATCGGACCTCGCCGAGGGAACTCCGACTTGCGTGCCGCTCCAGACCACGGAGGCCGCCGAGACCTGCGGGTTGGCGTTGTTGAAGGTGTCGTCGGAGATCTTCACCGGGGCGCCGCCGTTTTGGAGGTCGTAGACGAAGATCGAGTTCTGACCCGACGCCGTGGCGGCCCACCAGGTGACGAAGCGGTCCGAGAGCTGCGGGTTCTTCTCGTCGTAGTCGTTGTTGGTCAGCCGGGTGATGAGCCCGGTGTTGATGTCGTAGCGCAAGATCTCGAAGTCGCTGCCGTCGTTGACTTTGCCGGCCCAGACCACGTTGGAGCCGTAGATGGTGGCAAAGCAGTTTGCCACGCTCCCTTCGCTGATCTGCCGCGTCACGCCGGTGGCGTCGTCGTAGAGGTAGATCTCGGTATCGACGCCGGAGGTGCCTTGGTAGACGACCTTGTCGCCCCAGACCGAATAATTGTAGTCGTTCGCCAGATCGCGGGTGACCTGCTTGAGGTCCCACTTGGGAAGGGGCTGGCTCTGCGGCACAAGCTGGAACGTGCCCGAGGCCGCCCGGTAGTCGTTGTCCGCGGTCGTGGCCGTGCCGTTGGCCGTGGCATAGAAGAAGGTCGCCGGCGCGCCGAACGACTCCGTGAAGTGCAGAGTGACGTTGACCTGAGTCTGGCCCGAGTTCCCCTCCACGACCGACACGTCGGAGACGCCCACGTGGGCCACCCTGTAGTTGCCGAAGTCGACGCCGGTCACCACGTCACTGGCCTTCAAGGTCACCTCGCCGAGATGCACGAGCGGAGGCGGGAGCAAGGGAAGGGTATGCGCCGGGATGCGGAACGTCACCTTCGGGCCGGTCAGGCTGACGACGTTCAAGTTCGCGATCGCCGAGATGGCGAGCCCGCTCGTTGGCCCAGCGCCGTTGATCGCCGCCGCGATGGCCGTGGCCACGGCGCTGGCGGAATCCGCCGCGGTAAACGCAACCCGCTTGTTGCCCGGGGCCACCGCGTTGTTGTTGTCGAACTCGAATGTCAGCGTGGTCGTGCCGTCGCCGAGCGAGAACATCTGGCCGTCGGCAAGCTGAGCGCCTGCGACCGCGCGGATCCCGGCGTGGCCCAAACGGCTGTCCACGCCGGTATAGGGATACGTCTGGCCCCAGTCCGGCTCCAGCGGATCGGACCAGTGGTCCGGGATCACTTCGCGCACGACGTAGGCGCCGGGCAGCAGCTTGGTAAACTCGTAGTAGCCGGTCTCATCCACGCCGGGAGTCGCGAGATTGTCGGCGGCGGTCACCGTGGCCGGCTCACCGCTGTCCCAAACCGCGTTATTGTTCAGGTCGAGGTACACGGAGACGCCCGCCACGCCCGGCTCGATCCCACTCGGCCGGCCGGTGGACGGATCGAAGCGGAAGCCGTATTGCTTCGTGACCAACAGGGCGGCCAGATCGGTCTGGTTCTTCGGGCGACCGAGGTCCACGCTTCCCTGCGGGCCCGCGTCGAATCCGATCTGGGCCCCCTGGCCCAAGAACCCGGTCTGATGACCCGGATCGCGGTCCCCGGTCGTCCACTGCAGCTTGTTGTAGACGAAGGCGACCATGTCGCCGCCGGGATCGTCTTCGACGTACAGCGTGAAGCTGTTGGTCTTGTCGTAGTGGAGGTTGAAGTAGCCGACGTTCACCCAGTCGACCTGGACGAACGGGTTGCCGCGCAAGCTGGTTCCCGTGGCAAGGCGGACCTCGCCGCCCAAGCGGGTGTCCACGTCGGACCAGAACGGCGCGATCATGGGCAGCGGGTTCTGCTGGTAGTCGATCGGAGTCAGAGGAGCCAGCGGCGCGCCAAAGGTCACGGTGCCGTTGGCGTTGATGTAGAACTGCTGGTACGTGTTCCCGTAGAACTGGAAGCTGAAACCGAGATTCAGCGCCGCCGAGTAACCGTCGTCGGGGGCGAGGAACGGGAACGACATGGGCACGAGTTGTCCGGGCGGGACCAACTGGATCGTCGGCAGCACGCTGGTGGCGTTGCGGTCCCACTGGCGGTTCGCGTTGAGGTCGTTGAACTTGTTGCCGCTGATCTTGGCGCTGCCCACGAGGATCTCGACTTGGTAGTCTTCGACCTCGCCCACGGGATACGGCGCCGCATCGGGCCCCTGAAACGACAGGTTCTCCTGCTCGCTGAAGCGGAACCTCGCAAAGCTCTTCGCGGCGTTCAAGGTCTTGGGCACGTAAAACTTCAGGTGATTCTCGCCGGCCACCAGGTGCGGATTCACGGTCGTCGTGGTCAGCGTGTCGTCCGTGTAGAACGCGATCTGGTCCCCCTGATCCTTCGCGGGATCGCCGGCCGGGCCCGCATAGACGTCCGTCCAGTCGCCGTCGGCGTTGAAGTCGATCCAGGCATTCAACACGCCCGACGCCGAAGCCGTCACCACGATCTCGGCCGTCCGGTCCGGAACGAGCCGGTTCTCGACGGGGAGGTCGCCGGGCACGGACAGGTCCTTGACGAACCGCACGCCGTCGTCGTCCGGATCGCCGGTCGCGGTGGGGTTCGGTTGGCCGTCGGGCTCGTAATCGACGGTCGCTCCCAAGTAGTGGACGAAATCCACCCGGTGCCGCGCCCCGTGGCTGCTCTTGAGCGTCGGGTAGGGCGGATCGGGGGCATCGCCGTAGTCCAACGGGACGTCGATGATCAGCGCCCGGTAATCCTCCACCTCGCCGTCCGTGGCCGGACCCGTGGGCAGGCCGATCTGGGCCGGGTCGCTGCACAGGCGGAACCGGGAGAACGTGTAACCGAGCACAGTCCCGACCAACGGCACGCGGAAATACAACTCGTTGTTCCCTGCCGCCAAGGGCCCCGCGAGCGGATTGCTCAGCGTGTCCGTGCCGGGGTCATAGCCCGTGTAGAAGGCGAGTTTCTCGCCCGGTTCCCAGGCATTCTGACCGCTGAAATCGGTCCAGGCGCTCAGGGAGCTCCCCGGGCCGGAGGCATTGACCGTCACGTGGCTCACCTGGCCGGGCACCAGGGGCGTCCTTGGGTCGAACTGCACGCCGTCGTCGTAGGAGTCGGCGTCGGCCAGGGGACTCGGTTGGCCGTCCGGCTCCGAGCCGACCGTCGCGCCCAGGTGGGCTTTGGTGGGATCGGTTTGGTGGCTGGCGCCGCCAAGTTGCGGGTCGGCGTCGTTGAAGAGGGTCGGATAGGGGGGCTCGGGGGCGTCGCCGAAATCTTCCGAGTACCGGACGATCCGCCAGCGGTAGTCTTCGACCTCGCCTTCGGGCGCTTCCCCCGTGACTGCCAGCCCGCCGTCCTTGCTCAAGCGGAAACGGGCGAACGTGTACCCGGACTGGGTGGCGGCCGGCACGACGATCGAGAGGTTGTTGACTCCGCCGTTGACCGTCTGGCTCGTGAAGATCTGCTCGCCCGCGGACCAGACGCCGTCGTTGTTGAAGTCGACCCAGGCGTCGATCTTCCCGATCGCCGTTCCGGTCCCCGACACGGTGATCCGCACCTGAACCGTCGTGCCGATCAACAAGGGCTCGGTGACCACGCCGTCGTCCTTGGCGTCGCCGTTGGCCAAGGCGTTCTGATTGGCGTCCGGCTCGCCGGTGACCCCGGTTCCCAGGTAGAAACCCGGCGTGCCCGGCGTGTCGGGAAAGATCATGTGCCGGGCCCCGTCCCGCGCCAAGAGCGTCGGGAACGTCGGATCGGGGGCATCGCCGTAGTCCAGCGCCGAGAGCGTCACCGTGAACACCGTGGTGCCGTCCGGGCGGTTGGGCTGGACCGGGTTGTCGGCCAAGTCGCGGATCAGCGGCGAAAGCTCGATCGCGTAGGTGCTGCTCTGGGCCCAAATGCCCTCCGCCGGGTACAGGCTGATCACGTCGTTGGTCGCGTTGTAGGCAAACACGTAATTCAGATCCAGCATCTGGACCACGCCGTTCTTCTTGAGCACGACCGCCGCGGGAACCACCGTGCTGTCGGCGATCCCCACCCCGTCCGTGTCGCTCAACTGGATCGAGAACTGGGTCAAGAGGGCCCCGACCAGGAGCACGTCGTTCGGGTTCCGGTTGCGGTCCAGATTGGCCGGGTCGTTGTCCAGCGGGTCGATCAGTGCGGCGGTCGGCCCCACGTTGTCCACGCGGTCGATGGCCCCGCGGTCCTTGAAGATGTTGCCGCCCATTCCGCTCGGGGGAGACACGTTCGGGTCGTCGATCCGCAACTGCCCGTAGAGGTCGCGGTCCGGCGCCAGAATCGGCGAGTTGGGGATCCCCAAGGGATTGCGGACCGTGACCATCGCGGGACGGTCGGCCAGAGAGTCCAACGAGCTGTCGATCGCCACGGACTTGAAGTCCGGATAAAAGTTTCCGCCGGCCGCGTCGACGAACAGCGGGTCCGTCATGGTCGCCTGCAAGGGGAACGTGCCGAGATCGGGGAGTCCGACGACGTCCGTCCCATTGTTCTGGTACACCGTGGTCCCCAGCACCGTCGAGGCCGACGTGGCGTCCACCCGGATTCCCGTGTCGAGGCTGGCGACGATGTTGTTCAGCAGCGTGGGGCTGGCGTTCTGGTCCACCAGGATGCCCACGCCCCGCGCGAGCGTCGGGTCCGCCTGGCCGTAGATCGTGTTGTTCACGATCCGCCCGAACGGCACCGAAGCCACCGGCTGGCCGGCCGCATTGGGGTCCCCGCTGAAGTGGATCCCGCCGGTCCGGTTGAAGGCGATCACGTTGTTGAGGATCGTCATCCCCGGCACGAGGCGCTGGGTGTTGTTCTCGATCAGCGGGAGCACCGGAGCCGAGTGCGGCCAGTCCACGCCCGTCATGGGGATGCTCTGATCGCGCACGGAATCGACCACGATCCCGTAAGCGCGGGAGTTGGTGATCCGGTTGGCCTCCAGGATGATCTGGCCTTGATCGCGGTTGCGGTTGGCGTCGCCGCGGGCCATGGGAATCACCCGCACGCCCGTCGCGGGACCGGCATAGTTGTCGCCGAACGCCAATACGCTTCGTGCGCTCCACGCCGAGCTGCCGTTGGGATCCAAGCGGAAGGCATACTGCCCGACGGCCAACAGTGCGGTCAGATCGGTTTGGTTCTTCGGGCGTCCGACGCTCAGGTAATCCACCTGGTTGCCGGAGTCGAACCCGATCTGGGCCCCCGTGCCCCCAAAGCCGCTCTGACCGTCGATGTCGCCCGTGGTCCAGTGCATGTCGTGATAGAAGAAGCCGACGAGATCCCCGCCCGGGTCATCCTCGATGTACAGCGTGAACGTGTTCAGCTTATCGGTGTGCATCGCGAAGTAGCCCACGTCGATCCAGTCCACCTGAATGAACGGGTTCCCTCGCTGGCTGACCCCCCGCGCCAGATGGACGCTGCCGCCGCTGCGGGTGTCTACGTCGGCCCAGAACGGGGCCACGATCGGCGTGTTCTGCGGGAAGCCCGACGGGAGGTAGCTCGCAAGCGGTCCCTGGAACGTAATGTTCCCGTTGTTGTTGACGTAGAACTGCTGGTAGACGTTGCCATAGAACTCGAAATCGAATCCGAAGTCCTCAAGCACCGAGGGAGCATCATCCTGCGGCGGCAGGACGATCGGGCCGGGCGCCGTCAACTGGATCGGCGGAACCGGGCCGGCGATGATGCCCCCCACCAGGTCGTTGAATTCGACCCACTTGGCACCGAACAGGTCCACGCGGCTGCTGCCGCCAATGCGGGCGATCTGCGTCGTGGTGGAATAGGCCGTCACGTCGATCGTGTCGACGCGGTTGATGGCCGCCACGACGAGGTCGGCCATCTCGGCGGGCGTGAGGCGCCCGCTGAAGTAAATCGGGACCCCGTCGGTCTGGCTCGGGAGGGGCTTGCTTGGGTCGAGGAAGCGGAACCTCTCCCTGCGCACGCCGTCGCCGATATCGAAGCTTAGGCCCTGGGGGATCCCGGCGGCCGGCGGGATATCGAGGGTGTAGGCCGAAGTGAAGCGGTCGTTGGTATTGTACGTGTCGGTCAGGAACAGTTGCGAGCGGGTCAGCGTAACGGGCTCAAGCACGCCGTAGTCCTGCGAGCGGCGGACCTCGAACTGGTAGTTCCCGGTCGTAATGACTCCGCCCGGGGACAGGGGCGGGAACCAGAACGTGGGATCGGGGGTGACGACCGCCGTGACCATCTCGCCGTGCTCGATGAAGCCGATGGTGATGTCGTCGATATAGACCCCCTCGCGGTGGTTGTCCTGGCCGCGGCGGAAGTCCGTGAACTGGTCCGGGTTGGTGGCATCGCCGGGAAGCACCGTCGAATAGCTCAGCGGCGCAAGCCCGGCCCGCGGCACCGGCCCGAGATCCGGCAACCTCGTGGTGACCGCATGGCCGATCAGATGGACGATCCCCGCTTGCGGGTCCACCTTGGCGGCCGTCTCGGGCGCGGTCCCGACGCCGTTCCAGCCGCTGAACCGCCGGTCCATGGCCTCGCCGATCGCCGTGGCGACCTGGCTGGCGGTCATGTCGCCACGGATGGGAATCGGCTCGGCCCCGGGAGTAAACGTGCCCGGGGCATCCCCTTCCACCACCACGGCCGGGTTGGCGCTTTGGATCACGCTCATCGCCCGGCGAGTGGCCGAGTTCAGGAAGACCCGCTCCCGATGGGCCAAGTCGATCACGGCGAACGGCGAGGCGGGCGGGGCGCCGAAGGCGGCGTTGATGGCGGCGGTCAACGCCTGGGCCACGGTAGCCGTCGGGTCCGCCGCAGAGAACACGACTCGTCGATTGGCCGGCGTCCATACGCTGTTGTTGTCGAACTCGAACGTGTGGGCAACCCCGTTCTGGTCGGTGATCTGGACGGTCTCTCCGTCAGGAATCGCTAGCCCGGCCACGTTCGGCATCACCAGGGCAAAACCCATGTCGAATTCAAACTGCACGTCCGCGCCGCCGGGATGCCCACCCCAGGCCGGATTGTTCACCGCGAAGTAGTTGCCGTCGTAAAGTTGGTTGCCGGGCAGGGCGTGGAGAATCGTCCCGGTCCAGAGGTTGCTTCCCGTCACAAGGGCGCCGGTCCCCGGGTCGATGAAGCTGGTCGTGCCGACCTGCATGTCGCCGGCCGTGCTGAAGTCGAACCGCAGGCGCAAGTTCGAGTAGCCCGCGTAGCCGGTCAGCCCGATGCGGGCCTGACGCCAGCCGTTGGCGGCGGAGCCGCTCACGCTGGCTATCTGCTGCCACTCGTTCAGCGCGTTTTGGGTTCCAAGGGGCACGTTCGGGTCCCGAGTCACGTAACCCGAGGAAATGAAGACCCGCATCTGGTCCCACGGGCCCCCCGTGTCCGCGAGATAATTGAAGTAGAGCACCGGCAGGTCGTTGGGATCGTAGCCCTTCAGGCTGAAGGTGTTGGTGGTCAGGCTGCCGTAGGCCCCGCCGGGCATGTCATAGGTAGAGAACATGTTGGTGCTGCGGTCGACGTAGTTCGACGCGCCCGGCTGGTTGGAAATCGTAGTGTTGGGACGGGGATCCTCCAAGCCAAAGTAGAAGCTCGTGCCGCCGGCCACGGGAAAAGGACTATTGTTTATATTCAGGCGGCTGGTTTCGAAGCTGTCGGTGTCCTCAATGCCGTGGCCGCGGTCCGCCGGATCGCCACCACTTGCCCACCACCTGCTCCCGCGCTTGTTGGTGACGTGCCACAGGTTGTAGTCGATGGGCGAGAACGCCAACCCCTGCGCATTCGCCACTCCAGTGCTGACCTGTGTTTGGGCATCCAAGAAGATCGGCTGGAGATTTCCCAGCACGTCCATGGCGTAGAGGTATCCCGTGGAATCGGTCGCAAACAGCATTTGCGAGAATCTGCCGACTCCCAGGGCATCCGGCTCGACGTTCTCCGGCCCGGCCGAGAGGCCGCTGAACCTGATCGGCTGGTTGCCGGCATCCGTGACCGTGGCAATGTAGTTCAGCCTCGGCCCGCCCCCCGTGCGCGCGATGTATTTGGGCCCCGGCTGCGGATCGATGCCCACGAAGCCCCAGTCCCACGCCCCGGGACCGCCGGAAAGGTTCAGCGGATTGCCCGAGGAGTCGCTGATCCAGTAGAGGTAGCCGTTCTCCGCCACGGCGTAGAGGACCCCGCCGACATAGGCCAGGCCGGAGATTTTGGCCAGCTTGCCGGAATCGTTCGTGAGCCGGGTCCGGTTCAGCCCGTCGTACCGGGCGCGGTAGATCTCGTACTGGCCGTCGCGGTTGCTGGCCCACGTGACCCAGATGCCGTCCTGGCTCATCGCGGGAGTGACGTCCTCGGCGCCGAAGTACATGACGACGGCCGCCTCCGTGTTCTGCGGCTGGGCGGCGGTCGGGTCCAGGTTGTAGACGTCCCAGTCGATCACGCGGAACTTCTGATAGAAGACCCGCTCCTGGCCGGTCATGGTGTTGAGGGCCCACACCGGCGCGCGGTCGTTGATGTTCGCGTTCCGCGTCAGGTACTGCGCCACGACGGGGCCGGGGCTAAGGCTCGCGTAGGTGCCCTGTGCGGTATAGACCGGCAGATTGACAATCTCGAAATCGCTCTCCGGATTGGCGGTGCTTTCGCGCTGGTTGGTCGCGTAAACGTAGCGGATGTCCTGGACCAGGGGGTCGGGGTTCTGGTCGGGGCTGAACGACGGGGTCACGTCCTCGGCGGTGTTCCGCGTCACCTGGACCAGTCTCCCGCTGGCCACCGTCACCGGCAAGAGCGAGATGGCGACGTCGTTGACCGCGAAGATCTCGGAATCGCCTTCCGGGTTGTCCAAGAAATCGGGCCGGCTCGACGAGAAGGCGATGCGGTACGTGGTGAGCGCCGGGTCCGCGTCGATGTCGGTGCTGAACTGGGGTGTTTGCTCTTCACCGCCCTCGCCGGTCAGGCGCGTCGCCGGATTTCCCGGACCTTCCGGGATGGGGTTCAGGGCGTCGAAGGCCACGACATAGACCTTCGACTCGCCGGTGCGGTCGGAGGTGAAGATCAGCTTCTTGCCGTCGGGACTGACGTGAGGCGACCGCTCGTTGGAGTTATTGTCGGTCAGTTGGGTTAGGTTGCCGCCGTTGAAGTCCATGACGTAGAGCTCGTAATCGCCGTCGCGGTCGGAGCAGAAGACGATCCGAGGGTTCGACACCCCGTTGTTCGTCAGCCGCGTCGGCGCGGTGCCGTTGACGTCCGTGCGGTAGAGCTCAAACTGCCCGTCGCGGTTCGAGGCGAACACCAGGACGCTGCCGTCCGGCCCGAAGTTCGGCGTCTGGTCGTCGGCCTGCGTGCTGAAAAGCCCCACGGCCGTCTCCGTGTTCTGCGGCGCCGCGGCAGTCGGGTTCAACTTGTACAGGTCCCAGCCGTTGGGACGGCCGGTGAATTTCTGGTAGGCGATCCACTCCCGCACGGTCGAGGACGGATCCACGTTCCGCGCCCACACCGGGCCGATGTCCTGAATGGTGTCGTTCTGCGTCAGGAAGTTGGCGTTAGGGACCGCGCCCGCCAGGCGGCTGTTGGCCGGCAGCCAGACGATCTCGTAGTCGCCCTGGGGATTGATATTCGCAACCACCAGACGCGTGGCGAAGGCAATCCGGACGTCGGTGAGGTTCCGAAGCGGGCTGCGGTCGGGGCTGAAGGACGGCGTGACGTCCGACACGGTGTTTTGGGTCACCTGCGTGGTTTGCAGAACGTTGCCCGACGCGTTCACGTCCATCCGGAAGATTTCAGAGTCCCGGGTGGGGTTCGTGACCACGTGGAACCGGTTCGACGCCCAGACGATGCTGTACTTGGCCCCCGGGACCGTCGTAGCGCCGGGGAGGTAAAGCTCCTGGCTGAACTTCGGGTTCTGGTCGTTGCCCGGATTATTGGGCGGGTCGACGGTAAGCCGCTTCGCCAGGTTCGTGGGGCCCTCCGCCGCGAGATCCATCATGTAGAGTTCCGACTTCCCGTCATTGGGGTTCCCGTCGTTCCAATCGCGGCTGGAGGCGAAGACCAGCTTCAGGCCGTCCGGGCTCACGTCCGGCGTCCGGTCGTCGAAGGCGTTGTTGGTGAGCTGGACCAGATTGACCAAACCGCCCGAGGGGCTCACGTCCGCCATGTAAAGTTCGTAGTCGCCCTCCGGGTTGTTGTACCCAAGCGCCGCGTTGTTGACTTGCGAGGCGAAGACGACTCGCCGGGGCCCCGGGAAGTCGGTCTGGGTGATCCGCGTCTGCGTGCTGCCGGTGAGATCGGTGGCGTAGATCTCGAAATGCCCGTCGCGGTCCGTGGCGAAGGCGATCGAAGCGCCGTCCGCGCGCACCGTGGGCGTCAGCTCGTCCCCCACACCGGAGACGACTTCAATCTCCGTGGCCGGCGGGTTAAGCGCCAAGGGATCCAGGCGCCAGAGGTCCCAGCCGAACGCGGCCGCGGCGTTCTTCTGGTAGGCGACGTACTCCGTGCTGTCGCTGCTGTTGAGCGCCCACACCGGGGCATAGTCGTCCACCGCGTTGTTGGTCAGCAGCGAATCCGGATTGGGAGCCGGGAGGGCGGTGGCCGCCAGGATTTGGGCGATTTCGTAGTCGCCCTGCGGGTTTCTGGTGGGGTTAGAGCCCCACGTCTGGTTCGTGGCGTAAACGATCGAATTCCCGTCGTAGCTGTATGCCGGGGTGACGTCGCTGGCGGTGTTCTGCGTGACCTGCGTGGTCGCCACGACCGTGCCCGCCGCGTCAATATCCATCACGAACACCTCGAAGTCGCCTTCGGGGTTGTCGGGGACGACGCGGTTCGACGACCAGACGATGCTGTACCCCGCCCCGGACGGTTGCCCCTTGAATTCCGGAGAGAAGTCGCTGGCCGGGCTATTGGCCGGGTCATTGGTCAAGTTAACCGGCAGATTGCCCGGCCCTTCCGGCGCGAGGTTCATGAAGTAGACTTCCGAGTTCCCGGTCCGGTCCGACGTGAACACCACCTTGCCTCCGTCCCCGCTGACGCTCGGCGACCGCTCGTTGAAAGCGTTGTCCGTGAGCCGGGCCGCCACGGTCCCGCTTTCGTCCATCACATAGAGCTCGTAATCGCCCTCGGCGTTGGGTCCGAATAGGGGGTAGGTGTAATTCGAGGCGAAGACGATCGAGTCGGCGTACGGACCCGCAGGGACGTAGGCCGGGTCGGAATTGTCGTTTAGCCCCAAGGGCACGTACACGGGGTCGACGTCGTCGCTGAGGGTGGGCACGAAGGCTGAATCGACGTCCGCCGAGGACGGCGGCTCGAGTTGGCCCAAGGGGATGATGTCGCTGGTGACGCGCGGGCCCGCCGACGTCCCCGGTCGCTGCACGCCCCGGCCCGACGAGTCCAGGACATAGACCAGGTTCTGCCAATACTGGACCCCGTAGCCCTGGTACTGGATGTCGCCGATCGCCACGGTGTAGCGGCTGCTGGTGTCGGTGTAGGGGTCGAAGGCGAATGCCTTGAATTGGAGCCCGCCCGGCAGCTGGACCAGGTTCCGCGCGGCCCCGGGGGGTTGAGCGGTCGGATCGACTTCGCCGCAGTTAATGCCGTCGGGGTTCCCCCCCACGGCGATCTGCGCCCCACTTTGCGGGTTATACAGGGTCGTGGCGTTTCCCGTGTTGTGCCAGACCATCTGCGCTTCCTGGAGGGTATTGTTGACCCAACTTATCGAGTTCAGGCGACCGTCGTTGCTCATCGCCAGGTCCTGGTAAGTCCTCCCCGCCCCCGCTCCGGGGAGGAGCACGTTGACGCCGGTGACGTCGGTCTCGCCCTGCCCGGTAAATGGATCGACCGTGTAGAGGTCGCTGGCGCTATTGACGTAGAGGGTCACGTCGCCCAGGTGGAAGTCGTCGGCGTAGCTGTTCAGTTGGATGGACGAACCCCCGGTGAACATCTCGTACTCGGCGTCCTGGGCAAGCATCGAGCCGTTCTGCGAGCCGATGTGGTCCTCGGTGATCCGCTGGATCGAGTTGACCGGCTCCAGACGCAAAAGGGGCTGGTAACGCGGGTTCGGCGACCCGTCCCACAGCGTCGGCTGGAGCGGATTGGGCACCGGACCCAGCGTGGTGATGGCCACGTCGTACGTCACGCCGTTTCCCTCGGCGAGATAGACCGGGCCGATCGCCGGATCGCCCGTGCCGAAGCTTCCTCGCTCCAACTGGTCGGCGCCGCTGCCGGAATTGGGTGCCGGCAGATCGTCGGCCACGTTGGAATTGAGCCCGATGTAGAGCAGCTTGCCGTTGGAATCGTACACCCAAATGTTCGTGTTCGGCCGGCCCATGCCGTCGGCATAGTCCACGTCGAACTCCACCGGCCACCTGGAGCCGGCGTCGTTCCAGCCGGCGATCGATTGGATGGCCTGCATGTCCAGGCCGAAGCGGTAGAAATCGCCGTCGGTATAGCCCGTGAAGCTTCCCCCGAGCGCCAGGGCCTCCCGGTCCGAGGCCGTGAGGTTGCCGATCGGCTGCGGTATGCCGGTGATGGTGAAGGTGTTCGTGTTGACAGTATTGTTCGGCTCGACCTCCGCGCTCTCGCCCAACAGCGGGGAGTGGGTGGGCTGGCCGTAGACCTCGATCCCGTTGGCCGCATAATTGATCCACGCATGGCTGACGATCGAGCCGGGAATCTCCTGCAGCTCCTGCAAGCGGACCTGCAACTGGTAAATCCCCGTGGGATTGATCCGCTTCAGGGGGCAATTGGCGCCGTCGTACCGGATGGTCAGCCCCAGTTGATCGAGGACCACCGTGGCATCCACGGCACTCGCACTCAGACCCAGCCCGTGCAAGGAACGGGCGGCGTTGATCGCGTTGCGGACAGCCTGCGCCACTTCCCCCGGCTGATCGCTCTGGGTAAACGGAATCGCCAGATTGCTGCCATCCACGGCGCCGTTGTTGTCAAACTCGAACGTGACGGTGGTGTTCCCGTCGCTCAGGGAGAACCAGTCGCCGTCGCGGAGCACCGTCCCTGCCACCGCACCAAGGGTCCGTACCTCCGCGCGGACGCGGAGGTAATAGGTCCGTACTTCGCCGGCCGCTCCGGGCAAGATCGCGCGTATGCCCGCGTCGCGCGGGTTCTGCGTATAGTAGTCCTTGACGGTCCAGCTATCGCGCGCCATAGGCCGTGCGAGTCCATGGCCGGCGATCAGTGCGGAAGCCGGGGCGGTCTCGTTTATCGAGTTGTCGGACCAAGCGAAGGTATTCCCGTCGGCATCGATCAGATCGAACACGGTGTCCAGTGCGAACGCGGTGCGGTCGATGTCGATCCAGACCTCCTGCCCGGCCGCAGCGTTGAAGCTGTAGACGTCCTCGTCCGCGGGGGCGTCGGAGCGGATGAAGCCGTGGACCTCAAACCCCAGCCGCAACACGTCGTCGCCGCCCCGGAGGGTTGTGCCCAGGTTGCCGATCAATTGGGCCTTGGCGGGGATGCTGTTGGCGTCGACGGTGAGCCCGGACCCCTGCTCCAACTCGTTGACCACGGCCACGTTGCGGTCGTTGCTGTAGCGGTCGATCTTGATGCTCCGCCAATCCCCGGGCGCGCCTTGGCTCGGCCCGTCGTTGTTGGTGTCGAACTGCGGCTGGTCCTGGGGGTCGAATCCGGCGGCGATGGTGTCGTCGCTGAGCGAGGTCATGATGACGGGGTGACCGGCGGTTCCCACGACTTGGACCGTCCCGCCGATGCGGTCGTCGATCTCCAGGGGGCGTCCGGCCGCGGTGAAACCGGCGGCCGCGCCGCGGAGCTTGACGACCAGGCTCTCGTCGGCGGTGCTCTGAATGCGGAGCCCGCCGAAGGTGTGGAAGTTTGGCACGCTGATCTCGTCGTAAACCACGTGGGCGATGTCGGTGTCGTCCCAGATGACCTCGGTGGTCAGGGTGCCGCCACGCACGATCATGCCGTTCACT
Organism: uncultured Planctomycetaceae bacterium; assembly: GCA_964354245.1. Classification (GTDB taxonomy): domain Bacteria; phylum Planctomycetota; class Planctomycetia; order Pirellulales; family Thermoguttaceae; genus CAYGZI01. The sequence continues at coordinate 6,599 of CAYGZI010000003.1, read as the reverse complement.
CCGTTGTCGGCGAAGCGGTTGCCGCGGACCATCGGGCCGCGATTGTCGTCGTACTGGGAGAAGGCCGAGACCAAGCCGGTGCCGCGGCCCAAGTCGCGGACCACGGTCGACTTCATCGCGTTGACGTCGATGCTGGCGACCGCGCCCTGGTTGTTGCGGAAGGTGTTGTCCACAAGGATCGGCTGGGCGCCGCGGACGAAAACCGTGGCCGGGCCAATGGAACCCCGGCCGTTGCGGTCGCCCGCCGAGTTGGCCGCGTTGTTCTCGAAGAGACTGTTGGTGACCCGGGCGATGGCCTGGCGGATCTCGACGGCGTCGAACCCGGCGAACCCGCCCTCGATCGGCGCATTGCCGCCCGCGTAGAAGACGCGGGCCCAGTCGATACTCGCCCGGGAGAGCGGTCCGAAGTTGAGGCTGGCCCAGTCGCCGGGAACCGGCGCGGTGCGGTCCTTGTCGTTGCTGGTGTCGAAGGTCCCGCCCGCCCCGTAGCGGTCGTCCTCGATCGAGCTGAAGATCACCGGGTAGCTCTTGGTCCCCTCGGCGATGAACTGCCCGCTCATCTCCGTCTCGATCCGCGAGCCCTTGAGCTTGGTGATCACGCCCGGGTCGATGGCCAGCCGGGCGTCGGTGCGGGCTTTGGCCTGGGTGAACCCTTGGAACACGACCACTGAGCCGGTCACGTCGACGTACCATGCGGTCCCCGCGGACCGCACCGCCGCGCTGACCTTCAGCTCTTTGTTGTCCCGCGCCCAATTGATGGCCGTGGCCACGGAATTGGCGATCGTCGGGGCGCTGTCGAGGACCTGGAACGGGACGCGGACGCGGTTGGGCGTGATCTGGTTGTTGTTGTCGAACTCGAAGAAGACGGTGGTGAAGCCGTCGTTGATGGAGAAGTAGTGGCCGTCGTCGATCACCTGCTGCCCGGTGTTGGGGTCCCGGGCGGCGTACGAGAGGATCGACGTGCCCAATGCGGTCAGCACGCAGGTGCCATTCGGGACGATCGGGCCGCCGGGCGTGCCGGTGATGATCAGGCTCTCGGGGATGACGTGGACGATGTCCAGGTCGTCGAAGCGCCCGGGGACCTCCAGCTTGTCCAGCGGCACCCCCGCGTCGGTCCGGATGCGGACGAACATGCCGTTGACGCTGTTGTCCGCCAGGTAGTTGCCGTGGATCTCGGGCCCGACGCGGCCGTAGTCGGCGGTGAATAACTTGCCCGCCGACGCGGTGTCGGAATTGGCCTGGAACTTCGATTCCAGGAAGCTGTTGGGATCGGCGGAGAGGGCCGCATCGGCGCTGCGGCTGATGGTGTTGAAGCTGACGGTGGGCCGGGCCTCGGCCATGTGGATCGGGGTGTAGACGCTGGAGACGCCGTTGACGGTCACGCGCCCGCCGCCGTAGCGCAACTCGGCGTGGTTGACGTAATTGAGGAAGATCCCAGGCATCTCGAGGACGCGCCGGTTGGGGTCGCGGGCCATCTCGTCGTAGTCGAGATTGTTGCGGAAGACCAGGCCGCCCCAATCCCCCTTCGCCCCGGTGGTGGTCAGCGGCTCGGTGTCGTTGCCGATCAACTGGTCCTGGTAGGAGGTGAAGTAGACGCTGCTAACGGGCGTCCCGAGGACTTGCAGCGCGCCGTGGCTGCGGTCGATCTGCTGGGCCGAGCTGCCCACGTCGATGTTGGCCCCGCGGAGCTTGAAGACGGCCCCGGCGTCGATCATCACCGTCACGCCGCGCGGGAGTTCCATCTTCTCGCCGTCGAGCAGAATCCTGTTGGACTGGCTCCTCCCGATCTCGTAGGCGACGTTGTCCTCCAGGGTCGTCTTCAGGGGACCGGTCTGCCGGTCGAAGACCACGGTCTGGCCGCTCAGCTCGACGGTGCTCCCGTTGACCTGCGCGCTGACCGCCAGCCCGCGCGAGACCCGCGCCGCGTTGATCGCGCTGGCCACGGAGGCGGCGACCGTCGCCGCCGCGTCGGCCAGCGTGTACGGCACCGGCACGTTTCCCAATGCCGCCAGCGGCGGCACGTCTTTGTCAAACTCGAAAACGACCGTCTGTTTTCCGTCCGATACGGTGAAGGTCCGGCCGTCGACGATCTGCGAGCCCGGAACCGCCACGACGGTCCGGCCCTGATTGTCGTTGGCGATGTTGTTGCCCACGATCCGCACGATGTCGCCCAGGCCGGCCTGGGAATCGGCGGCGGCGCGGGCCAGGGCATCGGAGATCAACCGGTAGGGCTTGGCGAGACTGCCGTCGTTGCCGGACGCCGGCCCCTGCTTGTCCACAAACAGCGTGCGGGCGGGCGTCTGGGCGTTGAACCAGAAGTTGTAGGCGCCGCCGGGCGTCCCGTTGCCGTCCCCGTCCAGGGCCGTCGGCTGGTGGTCCGCGTCGCTCAGCGAGGCCGTGGGGTCCGGCTCGAAGTTCAGCCGCAGGTCGTAGGGGCCCTGGGTCGTTCCCCCAAGTCCGCTGTTCTCGACCTCCGGGTTGAAGTCGGCGTTCCCGCTGGCCGTCACGCCCACGTAGTACGTCCCCGGCGCCAGGTGGAGGCTGACGTAGGAGTCGTTGCTGAAGTAGTCGTCGTTGCGCGCGATGACCTCGTGGCTGGCGTTGTACAGGGTCAGGAGCGTGTTGAGCGAGCTGGAGATCTGGAGGCGCTCGGCGATCGTCTCGGCGCTGAGATCTCCGGCCGTAGTGAGAGTGAACTTGTACAGGTCGATGTCGTTGCTGTCCGGCCGGTACATGTACTGGCCGTGGACGATATCGTTGTCGCCGGGGAACACGCCCTCAGGTCCTCGCGGCTGGGGAGGGGAGGAGGAACGACCGTAGAGATAGACCGCGCCGTCAATGTCGTCTGCCTGGGGCCCCGCAAACGCCTCGCTGTAGATGGGATTCATCAGCGAATTGGGCACCGCCGTATGACCGAGCCCGATGGAATGCCCGAGTTCGTGCGCGGTGACCTGGAAAATGTCGATGCCCTGCGTGCCAAAGCCGATCTTCCACATCTCGGCCAGGTCGAAGTGGAGGTCGCCAGGGGCGCCAGCGCCCGGGGGGAAGTATGCGTGGGCCAGCACGCCATAGGGGCCGTCGAATGCATGGGCACCGACCCGAATGTCGGCCGGCCCCGGCTGACCGAAAACCTCCCCGCCATCGATCACTTCGACGAACCGGATGTCGGCCACAGCCGACCAAGAGTCGAACGCCGCGCGGATCTGGTCGGCATAGCCTGAAGGCATGAAGGTATCGAGGGATACACTGGTCCAGCCCCCGTCGAGGTTCTGGCTGTCTCGAACGCCGGCGGCCATGAACGCCCAGGTCACCGTCGCTCCGGTTCCGAGCTGAACCGGCCCCCACTTGTTGCCCGGAGCGACGTAATCCTCGGGGCTGTCCCCTTCGTACCGGATGTTAAGCGCTTCCCAGTCCACATCGGTGCGTACGGGAGTCCCGGCTGGGTGAACACCCGGTTGAGGCAGGACGTCGGACGCCGCAGTGGCAGTCTCCGCTCCTGGACTACCAGCGTATGACGCGGCAGTCTTTGTCCCCGAAGCGATCTCCACATACGTCAGATCCCCCAACGCGCCGTCGATGTAGCCTGTCGGCAACGTGGGGCCGTACCCGCCGGTCGCTGACCCCATCACGGAAGCCACGTCGTAGCTATGGCCGTAGCCGAGCAAGTGCCCGATCTCGTGCATCGCCACGGTGAACCACCCGCCGCCGAACTGGCTGGTCCCCCAGTCGATGGCCGCATTCATGATCGCCATGCCGCCGCCGGCAATCCCCCCCACGCCTCCCGGACCCGTGGGAACGTTCGGGCTCAGGACCCGCGGGTCCCCGGTGACAATCGTGAACCCCAGATCGGGTGACTCGATGAATTGGACGCCCAGGTACTGGTTATACAGCTCGAAAATCTCGCGGGACCGCTGCTTCTGGGCCTCGGTGATCATGTTGTAGAAGGCGGTCGGGCCGGAGCCGGCGTAGATCGGCTTGAAGTTGTAGTAGTCCGTGGGCACGCCCCCCGCGCCGTCGGCGCCGCCTATGTAATGGTCCTCGATAATGAGGCCGCCCGTCAGGTGATCGGGCAGCTCGCGGTGTCCCGGCTCGTCCTTGGCCCCGGGGAACTCCATGTCGTACGCCTGGGGATCGATCGCGGCCGAGAGAACCAATGCCTGCGGGCCAGTCGCGCCGCCCAACGACGCGAACCCTTGGGCGGTGACGAAACTCGAGCCCGCGTCCCCCGTGGCCGGCGACAAGGCCACCCTGGCCCCGCTGACCTCGTTGTCGAGGTTCGTCACCGACACGTCCGATGGATTCACCCCCGAGAACGTCGGGTCAATGCTCACGGCCGCTGCGGTGAGGATCGTGTACGCCACGTCGCCGTCGAGTACCGCGTCATCCACCCCCGTGACCGTCACCGTCTGCGGTACGTTCCAGTTCGCGGGTGTGAACGTCAGCGCGGAGGGCGAAACGGTCCCCTCGCTCGTGTCGCTGGAGGAGAGGTTAATCCTGACGTTGGCGGTGGGCTGCGAGTTGAGCACCACGGCGAAAATCGCCGAGCTGCCCCGCTCCGTGGTCCACAGGCCCGAAGTCGGCATCACCGCGATGGGGGCCGGATCATCGTTCAGGATCGTGCCCGTCCCCTGGGAATCCCGGATCGTCGCCCCGCTAGAACTGGACAGGGTCACGGAGAAGGTTTCGTCAAGCTCAAACGTTCCATCGCCGTTGACCGGGACGGTGATGGTCTTGACGGTCTGGCCGGGCTGGAAGGTGAGTTGGCCGGTCTGCGACTGGTAGTCGCTGCCGGCGGTCGCGGTGCCGTTGGCGGTGGCGTAGTTTACGGTGACCACGCTGGTGGCAGCGGGCACGAGGACCACGGAGAATACGGCACTCTGCGTGCCGCTATTGCCCTCGGTGACCGTCGAGTCGGTGATCCACAAGGCCGAGCCGTCGCCCGCCGTCGGCCCCTGGTAGCGCAGCACCTCCCCTGTAACACGGTTGGTCACGTAGAGATTCCCGTCGGGCCCGAAGGTCATAGCCAGTGGCCCATCCAGGCCCCCGGAGCCCGTCGGAACGAACGCGTCGATAAATGCCCCGGTCGTGCCGTTGTAGCGCAGCACGCTGTCGCCGAGCACGTCTGACAGATAGAGATTGCCGTCAGGGCCGAACAAGGGGAAGACGGGCCCCTGTAACCCGCCGCTGCCGGCGGCGACAAACTCGTCGATGAATGCCCCGGTCGTGCCGTTGTAGCGCAGCACGTTGTTCGAGGCGAAGCCGGCGACATAGAGATAGAGGTTGCCGTCCGGTCCGAACTCGAAGCCCCCCGGCGTAAACAGTCCGCCGCTGCCGGCGGCGACAAACTCGTCGATGAATGCCCCGGTCGTGCCGTTGTAGCGCAGCACTTGGTTGGTGTCGTAGCTGCTGACGTAGAGGTTGCCGTCCGGTCCGAACAAGGGGAAGTCAGCCCCCTGTAACCCGCCGCTGCCGGCGGGCACAAACTGGTCGATGAATGCCCCGGTCGTGCCGTTGTAGCGCAGCACCTCGTTGGACGAGAAAGCGGCGACATAGAGGTTGCCGTCCGGGCCGAAGACCAGGCCCCCAGGCGCAGACAACCCGCCGCTGCCGGCGCCGACAAACTCGTCCAAAAACGCGCCGGTCGTGCCGTTGTACCGCAACACGTTGTTGGACATAAACCCGGCGACATAGAGGTTGCCGTCCGGTCCGAAACACATGTCCCATGGATCTGCGAGTCCGCCACTGCCGGCCGTGACGAACGCGCCGAGGAACGTCCCCGGCGGAACGGACGGCGCGCCCGTGCCGCCGATCGTCAGGTCGTCAATGGCCCAGCCGTCGTAACCCGTGCCGCTATTGATAGGCTGCGACCAACGGAACTGGGTCGAGGCCGTCTGCGCCGCGGCGGGAATCGTCAGCGAGACCAAGCCCCAGGTATCGCACCACTGCGGATTGTCCTTGTCCAAGGTGAGCCACGGGTTCCAGGTTGACCCGTCGGTCGACCACTCCAGGTACGCATCCTCGCCCGTCCAATCCGCGTCTTCGAACCAGGCAGGGTCACTGGCGCCGCCGCCGATCTTGAAGCGGAACTCGACGGTTCCTCCGGAGCGGATGTCCAGCGGCACCGTGGTGGCCGACCGTGCATAGCCGACCTGAAACCACAAGGCGTTCCCGTTGTAGAACTCGGGGTTGCCGGCCCCTACCGCAGAGCCGCCGACGATCGAGCTCCAAAGGGAAGCATCCTGGGTGGGATCGAAATCATCGGCGTAGACCACGCCTGCGACGTCGTCGTCGTCGAAGTTGGTAATCGCCACGTCGGGCGGATTCGCGCCGCTGAAATTGGGATCGGTGCTGACCGCCGGCGCAGTGATCACCGTGTAAGCCACGTTGCCGTCCACCGCCGTGTCGTCCACGCCCGTGACCGTGGCCACCTGCGGCGTATTCCAGTCGGCGGCGGTAAAGGTGAGACTGGCGGGGGAAACGGTCCCCTCGGTGATGTCGCTGGAGGAAAGACCGATGGTCACATCGGCCGTGGGCTGCACGGTGAGGACCACGCTGAACTGGGCGGCCCCGCCCGGCTCGGTCGTGGCCAGCCCCGAGGT
>CAYGZI010000002.1:0-27246 GCA_964354245.1 uncultured Planctomycetaceae bacterium | reverse complement strand
CGTACCAGATCTCGGGCGGGAAGCCGATGCAGTAGCGGATCGAGTTCCAGTGCATCCACTTGAACTGCTGGTGCAATCGCCGCACCCAATCGGCCCGCCAGGGGAGATCGCGGCGCATGGCGTCCTCGAAGAAGCGGTAGACGCAGACGTTGGTGCCGCGGAGGAAGTAGGGCTTGTTGTTGAGGAAGGCCCGCTTGTCGCCGGGCTTGAAGGCGAAGGACCTCATGCCGAAGCGGACCTTGACGGCGTCGCCGGACCCTGGCCCCAGGCAGCCGGTGCTCAACTGCAACTCATAGAGAAAGGGATCTTCGGGCGACCAGAGGCGGCAGTTCTCGATGGGGAGGGTCAGGTCGACCTTCTGCTCGCCCTGCTTCTCGGGAAACTCGATGCCGATGCGTTGCAGCCCGGCCTGCTTTCCAGTCCGCGCTTCGACCACCCGGACGTTCACGGGAATCGCCTGGGGTTTGTCGCCAACGACTTCGGCCACCACGCGGACCCGTTTGCCCTCGACGTCCGGCACGATCTGCACGTTGCGGATGTATGGCTCGCCGGTGAGGATCAGCTCGACCGAGTCGTAGATGCCCGGGATGTAGAGGTACTTCTCGAAATCCCAGCCGGTGGGCATGTCCTGCGGGACGCTCTCGCGGTTGGCCCCCACGCGGATCACCAGTTCGTTCTCCTGGGCGTCGCCCTTCTGGTGCTTCTTCACGTCCATGTAGGCGGGCGTGAAGCACGGCAGGTGCTCGCCCACGAGGCTGCCGTTCAGAAACACCTTGGTGCCGTAGCGGGCCTTGTGGATCTTCAAGATCGCGACGGGCGGCACGGGCCCGTCCACCTTGAAAGTGCGCCGGTACCAGAACGCCTCGCGCAAGGGGCTCTTCTTGCCGACCTCTTGGAAGGCCGGCTGGGCCAGGTCGATCAGTCCCGGTACGGCCACGGCGTGCGAAAACGCCTTGGGCACCTGCTCCATGCTCCCCTGCTCGATTTGCCACGCGCCGTCGAGCGGAACGACCCTTCGCGGCGGCATCGCCTTCGTGGAGCCAAAGGCAGGGGCCGCACCAGAGACCGCAAACGCCAACAGCACAACAGACGCCACTGCCGTTTTCACAAACCTCATGTCGTGGCTCCCTGAAAGACACGTGCCGGTACCGCGAGCGTTGACTTCAATCTAGCCGGTGAATCTCCGAGATTCAAGCGGACCGGCCCCCGGCCACGGCCCCGACGATGCCGCAGGCAACTCCTTGGTCGTGGTTTGTTCACGGAAGAGGCGAAACCCCCGGGCAAGGTAATTGGCCAGTGCCGCAGGATGGTCCAGCGTGCAGGTGTGGACCCACACTCGCGACGCCCCCATGGCCCATGCCTTCTGGACGGCGACGGTCAACAGGTGGCCTCCGAGCCCCTGACCGAGAAACTGAGGCAACAGGCCGAAGTAGGCGATCTCCACGCTGCCTTGCGCCTGGGCCTCCAGCTCAAAGTAGCCGGCGGGAGTGCCGGCCACGTAGGCGACCCACGTTTGGAGCTCGGGCCGCTGGAGCCAGTCGAGCCACTGTCGATAGGTCCATGGCAGCCGTTCGATCCAGAACCAGTCGCCGCCCACGGCCGTGTAGAGAAACCGGCTGAGCTCGGGGCAAGGGATCTCGGCCCGCTTGACTTCCAGGTCGCGCCGCCCGGGAAGCTTGGGGCGCAAATCGCCGGGGTCGAGCAACTCCAGGTAGTACGTGGTGACGGCAACGGCCATACCGGAGTATACGCCGTCACCGCATCGTCGGGAATCCTCGTGCGTCCAAGCGGCCGAAAGTCCGGGCCCCATCCAGGCGGCCTCCATACACGGAGAAGACCCGGTCCAAGCCGCAGACGTGAAACAGTGCCGCACTCTCCGACGACAGCCCGCAGATCCGCATCATCCCGCCGCGGTCCTGAATCCACCGATCGAGCACGATCAACTGGTTCAGCAGGCCGCTGCTAAACCGTTCGATCTCCCCGAGGTCCAGCATCAGGCGGTAGGTGAAGTGCCGGTCCAGCAGCGACCGAAGCCGGTCGGCGACCGAGGACCAGTCGGGGCCCTCGTCGGCTCCGGGCCGGACTGTGGCCAACAGCCAGTTGGGGCCGCGCTGGACCTCAATCCGGAAGTCCTCGGCAGCGACCCGGAAGTCACCGGCAGAGAGCCGGAAGTCGCCGGCCGGCAGCCGCCAGTCATGCGAAGTCGATCGGTAATCAATTGCAGTGGCTGTCATGATTCGGTCCCCCGAGTTCTGCAAACGTACGGCTGGGCACCATACGTTTGCTGGTGAGTTTTCTTTGACGACGCCCGCAAACTGGCCCGTGGGGCGAGGCCCTCGCTGCCGAGGGAAAGTACCGCGAGAAAGTCTCGCAGACCGCGCGGCCCAGCGGAATCGGGGAAATCTTGATTGGTGCGTAGGAACATTGGCCGCGCGGCCCTAGGGGAATACCCGACCGACGCTAGGAGAATCCCCGAGAGCCCCGGTTCTCGTTCATTGCGCCCCGCCGGCAGACACCGTGTACTGCGGCTCCGCGGCGAAAGTGTACGTCCGGCCGGCGATCGTGACCCGGATTTCGCGGCCGGCTCGGACTGCGGCCACTTCGGCGGGCGGCCCCGCGTCGGTCTCGTCGCCGACCTCCAGCACGTGGACCAGCGCTATCTCTGCCTTGCCCGGGTAAGCGAAGCTCGCCCGGTGGGTCTTGACGGGCGTCGCCACGACCATCGGATCGACCCCGCCGGGAAGCACGGCCCGGCACCGCAGCCAACTCTTGCCGTTGGATGCCCGGAGGACCTTGCCGTCTAGCGTGGGCGGGCTGGGCAACTGGAGGAGCCACTGAACCTCGGGCAGCTCCTTCCCCGCGACGGCGCGGAGCCGATCGACCACGACCACTTTGTCCGGCCGGACGAAAAGCAGTTGGCGCACGCAGCTTTCCAGGACGCCGGCGTCATAAGCCTGGGCGAACTGCCCGGCCACGGCCGCCCACGGCCCGGCGTCTTGAGAAAACAGGATGTCGCCGGTCTCCAGTCTCCTGCCGCCTTGCAGGTTCTTCTGAAACTCCTCGACGGAGCGGAACCACTGGCCGCGTGCGGGCCGCTGCGCCTGGCCGCCCAGGAGCAGGGTGTTGTGGTGCTCGGTCTTCTGCTGGGGGCCGCGAACGGTGCGATAGATGGGCGGGTCCACGGCCAAGAGCCCGTTGCGGTAGATCGTGAAGCTGCCCTGGTCGTAATGGTGATGGTCGCCGAAGTGGTCGGTGCACCGGAAGGCGACGATCGTGGCGCCCGGCTCCCATCCGCTCCGCGCGACGAAGTGGCCGCTCTGGCGGTTTCCGGCCAGAAAGCTCAGCGGCGGCCAGGCCGGCTTTGCCTCAAGATGCCTGGAATAGAGCATGTAGAAGATGGCGGTGTCGCCGTAGAACCGCTGCAGGCCGCGCTTGGCCGCCAGAGAGCGGCTGAACTGCACTCCGTGCGGCGACCGCAGCACCCAACTGAGCCCGTCGATCGCGCCGGCCATCTCGTAAGTCACGCCGCCGTTGGGCCCGCTCTGAAGGTCGCCCCAAGGGATGTAGCGCATGTCGGGCAGGGTGCTGTGGATGAGGTTCTCGAAATGGCGGTCCAGCCAATCGCCCTGTTGGGTGCGGACCGTGGCAACCAGGTCCGTCTCCGTCGCACTCTGCGCGGCCAGCAGCGTCCAAACGCCCGGGGTGAATACGTAAAGGGCCCAGTAGCCCATCGGCTCGCTCGGCAGCCCGTCGAGGTATCTCCAGGCGGGATAGAGCCTTTGGTTGAACCGCTGGCGGATCTGGTCGAAGACCCGGTCGGACGCGGCGTCTTCTCCGGCGGTGGCCATAGCCCAAAGCGCGACCCCGCCGGCCGACATCCATATATAGTTGTGAAACACGTGATCGTCGCTGGCCCGCAGCCCGGCCGCCACAAGCGGGACCATGCCGGCGCGGACCTCGGCCTTGATGTCCCGGGTGAAGCCCGGGTAGTCGTAGAGCCAGTCGTAGGCCAGACCGAACTCGGTCAGTCGGCCGAAGATGTGAAAGGTGTCCACCTGGCCGGGATAGCGGTAGGCCCTCATGCGGCGCACGGCCCGGTCCGCGGCGCCTGCGTCCTTGGTCAGGAGCCAGACCATGGCCTGGGCGGCTGCGCTTTGTTGGGCCTTGAGCTGGTCGAGCATTTGGCGGAACTCGGCGTCGCGCGGGAGCGATTGGAGCTGGGCCAGCGAGATGGCCAGCGGGGTGTCGTGCGGGCGCAGGAGCAGGCGCGGCCGGCCCGGCTTGATCGCAGAGGCCGGCCCGATCAGCTCGTCCTGTGTTGCAGCCCGGCCGGGCGAAGCGGCCACCACTAGCGCGGTCAAGAGCCAAGACAGGTGCGGGTGCATGAGATCGACTCCGTGGCAATTCAGGCGGGAGGAAACGGGGGGCTGACGGACAGGCTGTGTTATAGCTCGCGGGTGTGGGAGTTTCAATTCCGGACCGCTGTGTGCCACTTACAGCGGCCCGCTCCGCGCCTGGCCGGCGCGGATCCCCAGGTTGCCGTAGCGGTGGTAGTCGATGCTGAGGCTCTGCTCCCTGAGATACCAGAGCAGCTCGAGACGGCCTTCGAGGACTACCGGGGTGCTGACCACGCAGCGCCCGGCCTGGCCGGCGGCTTCCAACACGACCCGCGGCACCCTTCCCGGCGCGGCATAGCGCACGCGGTCAATGCGGTGCTCCCGAATCGCCATAGCGAGCTGTTCGTCGCTTTCCTCGACGAAGCGGATCGCGCCGGCCCACGGCCCGGTGAGTTCCTTCAGCAACCGGAGGGCCGGTCCGTCGAGATGCGGCGGCACGGAGACCGTGACGCGGCTGCCGGCCAGGTGCGCCGCACACACCCGGGTAAAGAGGTCCACCGCCGTGTCCTCCGGGTGTACGCGGACCCGCACCTCGCCCACCGGCAGGTAGCGGCGCACGTTGTCCTGGCCCAGCAGCTTGAAGTGGTCGTGGGCCAGGCCGAATTCCTCGCGAAAGCTCTGCTCGTAGCTCAAGACCGCGGCCAGGATCCGCGCATACTGATCTTTGCCATCGGGCCCCAACTCATCGGCCCGGGCAGCGAGCCGATCGCACAAAGCCGGAAAAGGTGACAGGCACCTTTTGTGCGAAGCACCGGGCACCAACCGAAGGTTGGTCGGGCCCTTCGGGCAAAAGGTGCCTGTCACCTTTTCCGTCGGCACGGCGTCCTCGAAGTGCATGAATTGGGCCACGTAGTTGGGACCGCCCGCCTTCATGCCCGGCCCAAAGCTCGACTTGCCGAATCCGCCGAACGGCTGGCGGAGCACGACCGCGCCCGTCGTGACGCGGTTGATGTAGAGGTTGCCCGCCCGGACGTGCTCCTTCCAGTAGTCCCACTCCCGCTCGTCCAGGCTTTCCAGGCCGGATGTCAGGCCGTAGCCGGTCTGGTTGACCAGCTCCACGGCCTCGCTGAGCTTTGTGAATCGCATCACGCCCAGCACCGGGCCGAAGAACTCGGTGCGGTGGGTGTAACTGCCGGGACGCACGCCGTACTTGATGCCCGGCGACCAGAGATTCGGCTTCCTTTCCACGTTGCGGGGCGCCAGCGCCCAGTGTTCTCCGGGCTGAAGCACCTTTAGCGCGCTTTCGAGATCGCCGGCGGGCGGCCGGATCAAGGGGCCCATCCGAGTCTCCAGGTCCCACGCGGAGCCGACCACGATGCTGCCGGCAGCGTCGCACAGCGCGCGGCGGAATTGCGGGTCGTCGTAGACCTCTCCTTCGAGGAGCAAGAGCGACGCGGCCGAGCACTTCTGGCCGCTGTGGCTGAAGGCGGAGTGAACCACGTGCTTGACCGCTTGGTCGCGGTCCGCCAGCGCGGTGACAATGGTCGCGTTCTTGCCGCCGGTCTCGGCATAGAGATCCAAGCCGGGGTTCTCGCGCAGCATGGCCAGAGCGGTCGCCGTGCCGCCCGTCAGGATGACCGCGCTGGTCTTCGGGTGACTCACCAGCCGGCGGGCTTCTCCAACGCCGGAGCACGGCACGAACTGCAAGGCCCGTTTCGAGACGCCCGCTCGCCAAAAGCACTGGCAAAGCTCCCAGGCCACGAGCACGGCGTCGGACGACGGCTTGAGGATCACGGTGTTGCCCGCGGCCAGCGCGGCCGCCACGCCCCCGCACGGGATGGCGATGGGAAAGTTCCACGGCGGGACGACCACGACCACGCCCTTGGGCCGGGCCGCCAGCGTGGGCATCTGGTGCCACCAGCGGGCCGTCGCCCGGTAGAACTCCAGGAAGTCCACGGCTTCGGAGACCTCCGGGTCGGACTCGGCAAAAGTCTTGCCACCGTTGGCCAGGGCCGCTCCCAGCAAGTCGTCGCGGGCCTTGCGGATTTCCTGGGCAACCGCTCCCGGGAGGTCGTAGCGGCCGGGCGCCGCGAGGCTCCGCCACCGGTCGGGATCGGCAGCGGCGCATTGCGCTGCGCGGTCCACGTCCGCCTCGCCCGCACGGCAGTAGCGCCCCACCACGACGCCGGGCCGCGAGGGATCGAGACACTGGCCGAGCGCCGGGCCCTCGAAGACCTCCTGGCCGTCAATGACCAGCGGGATCCGCGGTGCATTGCCATCGCATTGCGGCTTCCACTTCGCGACGATCTGGGCCGCCCATTGGCCGTTCTGCGGCAGCGAGAAATCGGTATCGGGCTCGTTGAGCAGTTGACAGTTGGCAGTTGTCAGTTGGCAGTTGTCGGTTGTCAGTTGACAGTTGTCAGACCGAGAAACTGACAACTGACAACCGACAACTGACAACTGCTCTCGGCGGTCCTGGGTCCGCCGCGGGGCGTCGGCCGTCGTGGGGACGGCATCAGAGGCGGCTAAGAACGCGCTGGCAAGCCTCTGCCACTCCGGGCCGCCGACCTGGAGCCGGAAGGCATGACTCAGGAAGTTCTCCGGCCCGCTGTTCTCGTCGAGCCGCCGGACGAGATACCCGATCGCATTGACAAAGTTCTCTTTCCTGCACGCCGGCGCGTAGAGGAGCACGTTGGGCCACAGCTCCAAGAGGGCCCGGGCCTGGTGGTTGGCCATGCCTTCGAGCATCTCGAACTGGACCCTGTCCTGCGCGTTCTGCCCGGCGGCCAGCGCCAGGCCGTAGGCAAGATCGAAGAGGTTGTGCGAGGCCACGCCCACGTCCACGGCGGCCAGGTTCTCGGGCTTCATCATCTCCCGGAGCATGCGCTGGTAGTTGGCGTCGGTTTCGAGCTTGGTCTTGTAGGGCGCCTGCGGCCACCCCTTGAGCGACGCCTCGAGCCGCTCCATCTCCATGTTGGCGCCCTTGACGAGCCGGATGGTGATTCTCGCCCCGCCGCGGGCCACGCGCTGCCGCGCCCACTGCTGGAGCTCTAGCAGCGTGGGCAAGGAATCGGGCAGGTAGGCTTGCAGGGCGAGCCCCGCGCTGATCTGCTCCATGCCCGGACGGTCGAGGGTCTGCATGAAGGCCGCGGCCGTCAGGTCTTTGTCGCGGTATTCCTCCATGTCGAGGTAGACGAACTTGTGTACGACCTTGCCGTCGGGGCGGGTACACGCGGCTTGGGCGGCCGCGCGCATGAGCCGCTCCAGACGGCCGCAGAGCGTGGCCACCGTGTGGTCGCGCGCGAGCGGCGAGATCTGGGAGTAGAGGGTGGAGATTTTGATGGAGACGACTTCGATCTCCGGCCACTCCAGCGCCTGGAGGTACTCCTGGAGCCGGCGCTCGGCCTCGCCTTCGCCGAGAATCGCCTCGCCCAGGAAGTTCACGTTCATGCGCAGGCCCTCGCGCAGGCGCCGGCGAAGGCAGCGGACCAGAGGCTCCCGCTCGCCGGGCAGAATGACGCCTGCGGCGGCCCTCTGCACGTGCCGCTTGGCAAGCGGCATAGCAATGCCCGGCACCAGCGGGCCGAACGTCTGGAACATCCTCAGCAGGTTGCACTCCCAGGGGCTGAAGAAGCGGGGGATGCCCTGAGACTGGAGAATATGGATCAGGTGGCCGACTGCGCGGGCCGGATCGCTTGCGCGGAACGCCTGGTCGGTCATCTGGACCAGGGTGGTCTTGTCGGACGGCGCGTCGAGCATCCGGTCGAGCTCGGCCTGGCGCCGGCGCTCGGAGGCGGTTTGCAGTCCGGCCGCACGTTCGTGGAGCCACCGGGCGAGAAAAAGGGCCTTTTGCACGTCGGGAGGGTGCTTCGAGCCCACCTCGGGCCGGAAGTCCGACAGCACCGCGAGCACGCCTTTGGGGCGATTCATGGGTCGTCCGGGCAATCTACGAGTAATCCGACACGTCCTAAGGAAATTGTATCGGGACCGGGCAAACGTGACAGTGGGGCAGGTTGCCAGTCGGGCAGGTTGGCAACCTGCCCCACGCGTCCGGATAGCCTTGCGGCAAAACCGCGTCTTTGCGAGAATACGTTGCGAAGCCTGGAGGGTGTCGCGGCAGGTCAACCGGGGAGGTCGAGCGATGGATCGTGAGATTGGGGAGCTTACTTTTCTGCGCGAATTGGCCCCGCGATATGCCGTCCCGGTGCCTCAGTTCCTCGAGTGGCCGGCAGAGCGCAAGGCGATCCAGGAGTGCCTGGCGCGATGGAAAACGGCCGTGGCCAAGGCCGACATCCTCGTGGGCGGCCGAGGCAAGGCCGGACTGGTTGAGGAGGTGGACTCGGCCTCCGACGCGGTCCGGGCCTTGAAGCGCCTGGCCGCGGCCGAGCTGAAAGGGCGCCTGGCGCGCACCGCCTACCTGGTCCAGAACGTCCCGGCCAAGCACGAGGTCTACACCGCAATCACCTACGACTCGCGCTTCCTCTCGCCCGCGATCACGCTCTCCCTAAACGGCGGCGCGGACGTCGAAACGATCCCCGAAAGCCAGAAGCGGACCCATCCCGTGGACGTCTACCAGGGACTGGACGCCTACCAGGCGGGCGAGCTGCTGGAGACGCTCGGCTGCCCGCGCCCGGTGATCAGCCCGCTGGCCCGCGCCCTGGTGAACTTGTGGGACATGTTCATCACGTCGGGCATGAAGATGTGCGAAGTGAACCCTTGGCGGATCACGCCCGAGAACCAGCCGCTGGCGTGCGACTTCAAGGGGACCTTCGACGAGGCCAACTTCAAGCACCGCAACCTGGAGCTCGAATTGCCGGAGTATCCGGAGAGCGTCTCCGAGTTCCAGGAGGAGATGGACCGGTGGAACGCCCAGTCCTACCAGGGACAGGCGCACGTGAGCGATCTGGGCGGCGCCGGCGTGCTGCCCATCCTGTTCGGCGGCGGGGCATCGACGATCGTCGTGGAGACCCTGATGCAGTCGGGCGGCGACCCGATGTTCCTCTCCGATTTCGGCGGCAACCCGCCCTACGAGCGGATGCGCGGGACGGCCTCGATCTGCTTCAAGCACAAGCTGGCCCAGGCGGCGGTGCTCTTGATCCTCGGCGGCAAGGCGAACAACACGCGGATCGACGTGACCTTTCAGGCCATTGCCGACGCCCTGGCCGAGCACGCGCCGCTGCGCACGGCGGAGCTTCCCGTCATCGTCGGGCGCGGAGGGCCGAGGCTGGTCCAGGGCCTCCTGGCCCTCCAGCGCTGCCTGGAGGAGCTCGGCTGGCCGTACACGGTCTTCGGCCACGACACCCCGATCACGATGGTCGCCCAGTATGCCGGCCAACTCTCGAAGTACCTGAAGACAGTTGTCAGTTGACATGCACGCAAAATCGCTCATTGATCTGCTGCGCGGAGGCGACCGGGTGGCCGTGTCCAACGTCACCGGGCGCGAGGCCGGCAAAGTGACCGAGATCAGCCACCGCTACTGCGGAAACGTGGTGGGCGGCTGGGCGCTGGGCAAGGGAGGCGCCGAGATTCCCGTCGACCAGCAGACGCCGATCCCCGTCTGCTCCGACTACGCCGACCTGCTGGAACGCCTGCCCCCGGAGCGCCACCCCAACAAAATCGTCATCTACTCCCCGCCCGAGGCCGTCTACGGCGAGATCAAGAACGTGGTCAATGCCTCGATCGGCCGGGTGGAGACGATCTTCATCATCACCGAAAACGTCTCCACCGAGGTCTCGGCCAAGATCCACAAGCTCTGCGGGGCCGAGGACATCGACGTCATCGGCTGCAACACCCTCGGGACGATCAATGCCACCGAGCAAGTGCGCGTGGGCGCCGTGGGCGGCGACAGCCCGGCCGAGACCTTTCATCCGGGCAGCGCCACGATCATCTCCAACAGCGGCAACATGGTCAGCACGATGGCCTCGTATCTGTACGGGGCGGGCATCGGCACCCGGTTCGGGATCTCGACCGGCAAGGACCAGTTGATCCTCACGCCGCTCCGCGACCTGCTGGAGCTGGCGCTCCGCGACGAATTGACGCAGGTGGTCGTGCTCTACGTGGAGCCGGGCGGGCTCTACGAGCAGGCGGCCGTGGCCTGGATGCGGGAGGCCGCCTTCTCCAAGCCCCTGATCGTCTACGTCGGCGGCACCATCGCCGACGACCGGAGCCTTTCGCTCGGTCACGCGGGCGCGGTCGTGGAAGGCGCGGGCACGCGGGCGCGGGAGAAGATAGCCCTGCTGGACGACTATCTCGGCGTCCCGCCGTTTACGCCCGGAATGAGCTTCGAGCCCGACCGGCCGCCCGCGCGCGGCCTGCGCA
Organism: uncultured Planctomycetaceae bacterium; assembly: GCA_964354245.1. Lineage (GTDB taxonomy): Bacteria > Planctomycetota > Planctomycetia > Pirellulales > Thermoguttaceae > CAYGZI01. The sequence continues at coordinate 16,591 of CAYGZI010000002.1, read as the reverse complement.
TCCAGGCCCTGCACGACCTGCCGGAGGCCGCGCGCGTGCTCTACGACGTGCTCCGGCGCGAGCGCGATTACCGCCACTACACGTCGCTGCGCCTGAATCCTTGGCTGAAGAACATGGGGCGGCTGGGGACGCGCCTGCCGCCGGCGCTGGTGCTGAGCGAGGGGACCATTCCCTCGCCCTACAAGGAGCAGATCGAGCAGTTCCACAAGACGCAGTTCGGCCGCCTCTCGACGCGCCGCGAGATGCGCAACGCCAGCCACGCCTCGTCCAACGACGGGGCCACGCCGCGGATTCACGGCCGGAGCGTGCTGCGCCTGATGGAGTCGCGTTCGCTGGCCTACACGCTGATTCTCGGCTGGACCGGCCATGCCCCGGCCAGGCCCTTTGAGGCCGACCTGGTCGAGAAGAGCCTGATCGCGGCGATGACCAACGGCCCGGGGACCATGTCCGCGCAGGCGGCCAAGCTCTCGGCCTCGGCGGGCAACAGCCCCCACACGGCCATGATCGCCACGCTGGCCACGATCGGCGACGTCCACGGCGGAAACGGGCGCGAGGCCGTGGCCTTCATGATCGACACCTTTGCGAATTCGGGTCTTGTGGACCCTTACGACCCGGCGAACAAGGACCTGGTGCGCGCGAAGGCCCGGCAGGTGGCGGCGGAGACCTTGCGGCGCAAGCGCGCGGCCGCGGAGCAGGACATGGCGTTCCAGCGCATGCCCTGCCTCGGACACCCCGTCTACCGCAACGACGAGGTCAACTACGATCCGCGCGAGCGGGTCATTGCCCGCTACCTGGAGAAGATCCAGGTCTACCACGCCTTCTTCGACTTCTACCACGCGCTGGCGGCGGCGATGCGCGAGACGGGAGTCACTCGCAACGTGCTGGCGGTGAACGTGGACGCAGCGATTGCCTGCGTCTGGCTGGGGATCTGCTGGCCGCTGTTGTGCGAGAAGCGGCTTTCGGTCGACCGGGCGAAGAACATCGCGGTGGCCGCGTTCGCCTTGGGGCGCGCGGCGGGCGGGGCCGGCGAGTACTTCGACCACGCCGACTTCGGCCAGCCGATGGACATGCGCATTCCGGTCTCGGAGTGTACGGCCCTCAGCGGGGACGTGGAGGAGGATTAGCCCCGGCGGCGACGATCCCTCGACCCTCGCACCTCAGTCGCGCAACGAAAAGCGGCCCCGCAAAGGGCCGCTCGGCGATACGCCAAAACACGTCACCGCCGCCTATTGGCGGCACGTCAACTGCCAGTTGGCCGTGATGAACCCGAGGACGCCCAGGATCCACGGAGGCATCTTCTCCGGGGGAGGGAGGAAAAACAGCCCGTGGCACTGCGGGCAGTAGTTCGGCCCCCCCTCGTTCCTCTCTTGAGACACATTTCGAGAGCAGTATTTGCATCGAAACCGCACGGTACACCGTCCTATTCGACTGACGGGGATTGAATCGAGAAGTGAGACCTCGCTACAAGTGTAGCGTACACGGGGCTATCTGAGGGTCCGCCCGATGCGCGTCGCGCGATAATCCGCGAATCCGCGGACGCCGTCCCGCGAGGTGTGACGCTCGGGCGCGCAGCGGCCGCCGCACCTGCGACCCGCGGTCTCGTGCGTTCCAATCGGCGGGCCGGGCCGTTTTCTGCGACCTAGAGTCCAGTGGCTCGACGCCTACCCCACCCTGGGCTTTACCATGAACCACAATCCAACGGCCGGCAACGTCCCCGGCGGCCGCGCCATTCGATGGATGCGGCAACATCTCGCTGCGCTCGCCGTGTTGTGCGCCGGCGCCGCGTTGTCGTTGGGCTTCTTCCTCGAGCTTCGGGGGCGCGAGTGCGAGGACCTGGAGCACGAGTTCCTCAACGGCGTGCAAGACCGGGTGTCGGCCATCAGGCGGACGGAGGAACTGGACTCTATGATCGTCGAGTCCGTCAAGGGGCTCTACGCGGCCTCCAACGAGGTCGATCGCGAAAAGTTCCGGGTCTTTGCGGGGCCGTTGCTCGAAGGCCGTCCGAGTCTTCGGGCACTGGAGTGGGTGCCTCGCGTGCCGGAGTCCCAACGGTCGGAGTACGAGGCGGCCGCGCGCAAAGACGGTTACGCGGATTTCAGGATCATCGAGCACGACGCGGCGGGGAGTCCGGTGCCGGCATCCCGGCGCGAGAGCTATTTTCCGGTCTTCTTCGCCGAGCCCGGCGATGGGAACGTACGCGAGCTGGGTTTCGATCTGGCCACGGATCCGCAGTGCCGCGAAGCCATGCACCGGTCGAGCGGCACCGGGCGGCTCGCGTCCACGGCCAAGGTCGTGCTCAACCCAAACGATCGCGGCCAATTCGGGCTGCGGCTCTTCCTTCCCGTGTACCGCAAAAGCGCGCCGCTGGGCACGGTTGAAGACCGACGGAAGAACCTCGAAGGCTTCGTGGCCGGCGTCCTGCGGGCCCGCGGCATCGTGGAGGAGGGTTTGTCGGCTCTGTCGCCGGGGGGCCTCCACGTCGGTCTGTTGGACCTCTCGGCCCCGCGGGGCCAACAGCTCCTTTGGTGGCACCGGTCGCGAACGGGCCGGTCCGATTTCGCTCCGGACGACCCGGAAACCTTCTGTCTCGAATCGCCCCTGCGCTACGTTTCATTGCTCGATATGGCAGACCGGCAATGGGCTGTGGCCTGCGTGCCGGCGGCCGAGTTCATCGCCAGACACATAACGTGGCGGCCGTGGGCCGGGGCGTTGGGCGTCCTAGCCATGACCGGCGTGCTCGCAACGTATCTCGCGAGCACGTCGATCCGGAATGCGCGCAACGCGAGGCTGGCGGCCGAATTGGCGAAGGCCAACCGACAATGGGAAGACGAATTCGCCGAGCGGCAGCGCGCGGAAGTGTCCCTGCGCACCAGCGAGACGAAGTACCAGACCTTGTACGATTCGTCCAGCGACGCCATCATGCTGTTAACGCCCCAAGAGGGTTTCTTCAGCGGGAACCCCGCCGCGGTCGCACTGTTCGGGTGCCGGGATGAAGGAGAGTTCACCTCGTACACCCCGGCAGACCTCTCCCCCGAGAGTCAACCCGACGGCGCGCCGTCGTCGGCAAAGGCCCAGCAGATGATGGCCATCGCCCTGCGAGAGGGCTCGCACTTTTTTGAGTGGACGCACAAACGAACGGATGGAAGCGAGTTTCCCGCGACCGTCTTGTTGACGAGGATGGAACTCGACGGCAAGGTCGTCCTGCACGCGGCGGTCCGCGATATCACCAGGCAAAAGCGGGCCGAGGAAACCATCGAGCGGGAGCGGGCGAAGCTCTCGGCGATGATCTCCGGCATGGAGGAAGGCGTGGTCTTCGCCGACGCGGACAACGTGATCGTGGAGGCCAACGACTACTTGTGCCGATTCGTCGGCAAGCCGCGCGAAGAGATCGTCGGCAAGCGGATCGAGGACTTTCATCGCGGAGAACTGCTGGACCGGATCTTGGGCCAAATCGAGCGGTTCCGAAACGACATCGGCTCCCAGCCGTGGGTGTTTCAGCGGCCCCTGGGAGGCGCGGAAGTTATGTTCCGGATGCAGCCCATCTACCGCGACGGCAGGTACGACGGCGTGCTTCTGAACGTCATCGACGTCACCGAGCTGGTCACCGCGCGCAATCAGGCGGAAATGGCCAACGCCGCCAAGAGCAGCTTCCTGGCCAACATGAGCCACGAGATACGCAGTCCCATGACGGCGATCCTGGGCTTCACCGACCTCTTGGCCGATCCGACGGTTAGCCCGAGCACTCGGAACAACTACTTGGCGGTCATCCGCCGCAACGGCGAGCACCTGCTTCATCTGATCAACGACCTCCTCGATCTGTCGAAGATCGAAGCCGGCAAGCTCGCGTTGGACGTGCAGCCGTGCAGCCTGGTGTCGGTGGTGGCCGACGTCGCCAGCATGATGCGGCCGCGGGCCGGCGAGCGCAGTGACTCGCTGGTGGTCGAGTACGCCGGAGAGGTGCCCGAGGCCATCCGCACCGATGGCCCGCGCCTGCGCCAGGCCCTTGTGAACCTCGTGGGGAACGCGGTCAAGTTCACCGAGAAGGGGACCGTGCGGATCCGGGTCGCCTTCCTGCCCGAGTGGCAAAGCGCCGGGCCCGCGGTGAAGATCGAGGTCATCGACACGGGGATCGGCATCCGCGAGGAGGCGCTGCCGCAGTTGTTTCAGCCGTTCAACCAGGGCGATGCCTCGGTTTCACGGAGATTCGGGGGCACGGGACTGGGGCTGGCCATCTCGCGTCAGATCGCCGAATTGCTCGGAGGCGAGTTGACCGTCCAGAGCACCTTTGGCCGGGGCAGCACCTTCTCGCTGACCGTGCCCACCGGCGAGCTCGGCGGCGTCAAGATGCTTCCACGCCCGGTTGAGGCCCTCGCGGAGTCGGCGCCCGAGCCTCGACCTTCGACCGGCAAGGAGCTGGCGGGAGTCCGGATCCTGTTGGCCGAGGACGGGTCCGACAATCAGGAACTCATCCGGACGGTGCTCCGCATGGCGGGGGCCGAAGTGGAGATCGCCGAGAACGGCCGCGTCGCCGTGGACAAGGCCCAGGCCGAAACGTTCGACGTGATCCTGATGGACATGAACATGCCGGAAATGGACGGCGCTGAGGCCACGCGCATCCTGCGCGACCGCGGCTACGCGCAGCCGATTCTCGCGCTGACGGCCAGCGCGATGCCGGGCGACGCCGGGCTGTCCCGCGCGGCCGGCTGCGACGGCCACCTCACCAAGCCGATCGACCGTGTACGATTGACGCGCACCATTGCCGAATACGTCGGAAGAGCCTCGGCAGCCGGCGATCGGGCGCTTCCATCCGGCGGCGAGGCTCGGGCCCGCCCGGAGGCCGACGCACAAGAGGCCCTCGTCTCCCAGTTCGCCGACGACCCGGACATGGCGGCGATCCTCGAGCGATTCGTTGCGGGCCTCGACGCTCAGGTCCGCGCGATGCACGAGGCAATAACAGACCATCGTTATGAAGACCTGCGGCGGGCGGCCCACCGGATGAAAGGCGCGGGAGGAAGCTACGGGTACCCCGCCCTGACCGACGCGGCAAGGGCCCTGGAGGACGCCGCGAAGAACGAGGACCCGGCAGCGGCGACCTCCGCGCTCCGGCGCCTGACCGCGCTCTGCCAAGCCGTCCAGCGAGGGCACGATCTGTACGCCCCCTCAGAAAGAGGTAACCAGTGAAGATCCTGATCATCGACGACAGTCCCGACGCAGTCGCCGTCGCCCGGCAACGCCTCGCCAAGGAAGGCGCCGAGATCCTCGAGGCGGACGGAGGCGTCGCCGGCCTCGAAGCGGCCAAACGCGAGAAGCCCGACCTGATCCTGCTGGACGTCGAGATGCCCGACGTGGTCGGCTACGACGTCTGCCGGGCGCTGAAGGCCGACGCCGAGCTGTGCATGATTCCCGTCATCTTCCTCTCCGCTTCCGGCACGGCCGAAGACAAAGTCAAGGGCCTGGACCTGGGCGCCGTGGATTACGTGACCAAGCCGTTCGACGCGTTCGAGCTCCAGGCCCGGGTGCGGGCCGCCCTGCGCACCAAGCACTTGCAGGACTTGCTGATCGAGCACGCCCACATCGACCCGCTCACCGGGCTGCCCAACCGCCGGGCGCTCATGGGCCGCCTCCAGCGGGAATGGGCCCGGATGGAGCGGCACGGCGGGGCGATATCGTTCATCATGGCCGACGTGGACCATTTCAAGAAGATCAATGATCGCTACGGCCACAGCATCGGCGACAAGCTGCTGCAGGAGATCGCCGAGACCATTGCCCGGCAATGCCGGGCGACCGACTTGCCGGCGAGGTATGGCGGCGAGGAATTCGCGATCGTGGTCCCAGACGAGGCGGCCTCGCAAGCAGTCCGGCTGGCGGAGCGATGCCGGCGGGAGGTCGAAAAGATCCGTCTGCCCGTGGGGACCGAGACGGTTGAGAGCACGGCGAGCTTCGGAGTGGCCGACGCCCGCGGCGTGGCGTCCCCAAAAGCTCTGGTCGATCGCGCGGACGAAGCCTTGTATCAGGCGAAGAGCGCCGGGCGCAACTGCGTGCGGCAGGCGGACGCGGAGGTTGGGGAAACGCCGGGGGGCATCTGTCCGGAAGACGCCGGCCCGGTCGGATTGGCCCAAGGCGACCAGACAGCTCTCCAGGGGGAGAATTAAAGGCATCGGCTTGAAGCTTAAAATCCCTGGGGTACAATTGCAGGTCACGTTAATATCCTCGCCCCAGATTGAAAGCCCCGGCCGGTATCCTTTAGTCACCCCGGACGACGCCGCATGTCGTAACGTCCGACAGGGCGGGGAGATACGTTCTACAGCCCGGCAATTACCGGGCAGTCCTACGGACGGATCTTCGTCTTCGATCCCTACCTGGAATTGCTGCGAGAAGGCACACAGCCGTAGCGGGAGGGATCGGCTGAGTTGGTTGTGGGCATGTCCTGGTGGAAAGGCCGCCCTCCACACCAAGGCCCGCTCCAGCAAGCCGCGAGTCGTATCGGCCGCGTTCGCGTTGGGGCGCGCGGTGGGCGGGGCCGGCGAGTACTTCGACCACGCCGATTTCGGCCAGCCCATGGACATGCGCATCCCGGTCTCGGAGTGTACGGCCCTGAGCGCAGACGTCGACGAGGATTAGCCCCGGCAGCGAGGAGTCCGCGATCGTGGTCCCCGAAGAAACGGCCGCGCAAGCGCGAATCCGAACCGGCCTAAGTCCCGTCAGCCCGCCACCTCTCACCCGTCCCCGATTGACGCACCGCCCACACGTGGTACATTGGCGGGCGTGGAAACACAGAGAGCGTATTCCATTGACGTGGCCGGAGCCCGCCGTTTGGGGCTTCGCCCGGCCTCTGCGTGATTGGGAACGGGGATGCCGACGCTGAACTGGATTGGCAAAGAGGCCGTGGTCGAGCACCATCGGCATGTGCCCACGCGCCTGCTGGAGTGCGACCCGGAGTTGTCCGTCGGCGACCCCGACGCCGAGAATCTGCTGGTCGAGGGCGACAACCTCGAAGCCCTCAAAGCCCTCTTGCCGCGGTACCGCGGACAGGTCAAGTGCATCTACATCGACCCGCCCTACAACACCGGCAACGAGGGGTGGGTCTACAACGACAACGTCAACGACCCGCGGATCCGCAAGTGGCTTGGCGACGTCGTCGGCAAAGAGGCCGAAGACCTCTGCCGCCACGACAAGTGGCTCTGCATGATGTACCCGCGACTGGCGCTGCTTCGGGAGTTTCTGCGCGAAGATGGAGCCATCTTCGTCAGCATCGCCGACCATGAGGTTCACAACCTGCGCCACATCCTCGACGAAAGCTTCGGCGCGCAGAACTTCATCGCAACGATTGTCTGGCAGAAGAAACAGTCACCTCAGAACGATGCCATTAATCTGTCGGACATGCACGACTACGTCGTTGTGTACGCGAAACGTGCCAAGCAATATCGAGAGGACCCAAACGGCTGGAATCGCCAATTGCTGCCACGTGAGGCAACGCAAGATGCGCGATACAACAATCCCGACAACGACCCGCGCGGCCCGTGGACTTCCGCCGATTACACCTGCAACAAGACTGCCGACGAAAGACCGAACCTGTTCTATGCAATGACGCACCCGGTTACCGGCGACCAGGTTTGGCCGTCCCGGAGACGTGTTTGGGCTTTTGACGAAGCCGCTCACGAACGCAACGTCCGCGAGAACCGCCTTTGGTGGGGAAGCGGCAGAAGAACACGCCCGCGACTCAAGAAGTTCCTCTGTGAGGTACGAGAGGGCGTTGTGCCGTCAACTTGGTGGACCAGAGAATTCGCAGGAGACAATCAGGAGGCGCGGCGGGAACTTCGCGCCGAGATAGCCGATGAACGACTGGACTTTCAGACGCCGAAACCCGTTCGCCTCATCGAGCGAATCCTTCAAATTGCCACAGATCGAGACTCGATTGTGCTGGACTCATTTGCCGGCAGCGGGAGTACCGGCCATGCCGTTCTGGCCTTGAACAAGGCGGACGGTGGTTGCCGGCGGTTCGTGCTTGTTGAACTCGATGCGGCGATCTGCAAAGACGTTGCAGCCCATCGCCTCCAACGTGTCACCGAAGGGCGCGAGGGCGTCGAATCGCTTGGCTCCGGCTTCCGCTACTGCCGTTTGGGGCGAACGCTCCTGGACGAGAACGGCAATGTGAACGGCGACGTTCCCTTTGCCGACCTCGCCCGCTATGTGTTCCTGCTCGAAACCGGCGTTCCGGTGCCCAAGCGCCCCCGCAAGGATTGTCCGCTCTTGGGCGTTCACCGCGGCCGTGCCGTCTATCTGCTCTACAACGGCATCCTCGGCGACAAGCGCCCGGCGGGCGGCAACGTGCTCACGAGGGCCGTGCTGGCCTCGCTTCCGCCGCACCCCGAGGGTGCCGGCCCGCGCGTCGTCTACGGCGAAGCGTGCCGGTTGAGCGACGCCACGCTCGACCGCGAGAATATTACCTTCCGCCACGTCCCCTACGCGCTGCGAGAACAATGAATCGATCAACGGGTGACGGTCCGTTGGACCTCTTGATATCATGGATCGGCCCCCGTTCCCGGGCCGTTGGCCGCTCGGGGCGTTTGCCCACCCAGGCCACTGGCCTGGGCTGTCGGGTCCGGCCCCTTCGGGGCCGGCATTACCAACGCACAACCGATCCCAGGGCGTTGCCCTGGGCTCTCGGGTTTGGCCCCTTCGGGGCCGGCATTCCCAACGCCCAACCGTTCCCAGGGCGTTGCCCTGGGCTTTCGGGTGCCGCCCCTTCGGGGCAACATTGTCCGCCGATCACGCGAATGTTCCCACGCCGAAGCGTCTGACTCGACCGCGACTGTTCCCACGCCGAGGGCGTGTAACTCGATAGCCCAGGGCGAAGCCCTGGGGGATCGGGCCGATATCTTGCGCCCAACAAGGCCCAACGGGCCGTGACCCGGCCTGCGGATTGCAGGAGACAACGCCGTGCCGCAATCGTTGTCGAACGTCCTGATCCACCTGGTATTCAGCACGAAGCACCGTCAACCTTATTTGCGCGCCCCGGAACTCCGCGGCATCATGACCGGCTATATGGTGGGGATCTTGTGGAACATCAAGTGTCCGTCCCTGATCATCGGCGCCGTGGAAGACCACGTACACGTCCTGTGCAATCTGCACCGCACCGTCACGATTGCGCACTTGGTGGAGGAGCTGAAGACAAGCTCGTCCGCGCGAATCAAGGAGGAAGGACCGGCCCTGCGTGACTTTCACTGGCAGAACGGCTACGGCGCGTTTTCCGTCAGCCAGTCCAATGTTGAGCCAGTGAAGGCGTACATTGGTGCCCAGGAAGAACACCACCGCAAACGGTCGTTTCAAGAAGAATTCCGGTTGATGCTCCAGCGCCACGGAATCGAATGCGATGAACGATACGTCTGGGATTGAGCCCGATAGGGCGGCGATTGGGTTCGGCCCCTTCAGGGCCGGCGTTGTCCGCGTCAACCGACCCCAGGCCGTTGGCCACCCAGGCCGTTGGCCTGGGCTGTCGGGTGCGGCCCCTTCGGGGCCGGAGGTTTTGCCCCGAAGGGGCTTAACTCGAAAGCCCAGGGCGAAGCCCTGGGGGTCGGGGGGCGAAGCCCTGGGGAACGGGGCCGAAGCGCGACGTGCAACAAGGCCCAACGGGCCGTAACCTGCTACACGGTGGGGATCTCGCAATGACGTGGCTGCCGCTGAAGGATTACCAGAAAGAAACCCTCAACCGCCTCGCCGAGTATTGCACGGCCGCCCGCGACTGCTACGACCGCGGCGTCAACCGCTTCGAGCGCGACGCGTTCGAGCACGTCACGGACCGCGGCTACTTCGCTCCGCCCGGATTTGAGAACGTCCCCTACGTCTGCCTTCGGCTCCCCACCGGTGGCGGCAAGACCCTCCTGGCGGCCCACGCCTTGGGAACCATCGGCAACAAGCTCCTCGGGACCGACCGCCCCGCATGTCTCTGGATCACTCCGAGCACGATCATCCGCGACCAGACGCTGCGGGCCCTGCAACGGCCCACCCATCCGTACCGTGAGGCGCTCCAGCGGTCGCTCGATTCATCCGTCGAGGTCGTTACCCTCGAGGAAGCCCTGACCCGGCCGAGGAGCGTGCAAGCCCGCGCGGCACTAGTGATCGTCACCACGATCCAGTCGTACCGCATTCGGGACGAGCGCACCGGCGAGGAGCTGGCCGCAACCCGCCGCATCTACCGCGACAACGGCTACTTACAGGAGGCTTTCGACAACCTTCCCCCGTGGGCCCAGCGCGAGCTATCGCGGGACGAGAACGGGCTCGTCAGTCTGTCATTGGCGAACGCGCTGCGGTTACGCCGTCCGATCGTCATACTCGACGAGGCGCACAACGCCCGCACGCCGGTCTCATTTGAGTCGCTCGCCCGCTTCGGCCCCTCCTTCGTCCTGGAACTGACCGCCACGCCGGAGCAGCGCCACGACCCGCAACACCCGACCGATCCTCGCTTCGCCAGCAACGTGCTCCACGCCGCGAGCGCGTTGGAGCTGAAGAAGGAGGGCATGATCAAGCTGCCGGTCGACCTGGAGAGCCGCGGCGACTGGCTGGACGTCCTCGCCGCGACCGTGCAGCGGCGGAACGAACTGGAGATGGCTGCCGACCGTGCCCATCAGGACATCGGCATTCCCTTCTACCGCCCCATCGCGCTGGTACAGGCACAGTCCAGTTCGAAGGTCAAAGAGACGCACACCGTAGAGGCGGTGAAGGCGGCCTTGATCGGCCGCCTGGGCGTCCGCCCCGAAGAAGTCAGGATATGCACGGGAACCATCGATGACCTCGGCGATACCGACCTGATGGCGGAGACGTGCGCGGTGCGCTACGTCATCACGGTCGACAAGCTCCGCGAGGGATGGGATTGCCCACTGGCCTGGGTCCTCGGTTCGATCGGCAACGCGGCGACGGCGACGGCGGTGGAGCAGTTGCTCGGCCGCGTGCTCCGCATGCCCAACGCCAACCCCACGCGCGTGCCGGCGCTCGACCGGGCTTATGCCTTCGTGCTCAGCGACGACGTGGTGCGGACCGCGATGCAGCTTCGCGACCGGATGGTCGAGACCTGCGGGTTCGACGAGCGCTCGGCCGAAGACGCGTTGCGCGTGGCGGCCACGCAGGCCCAGCGCGGCTTGGGGCTCGGCCGGATCCCGCTCAGCGGGCCGCTCAACCCGGCCGCGATTCCGCCGCCGCTGGCCGCCAAGGCCCGCTACGACCAGTCCACGCGGACTCTCGTGGTCGATACGATGCTCACCCGCAACGAGATCCAGACCCTGCGAGACGCCGCGGCCAGGGAGGATGACCGGCAGGCCATCGAAGACTACTGGGAGCGGCAGCGGCCGGTGGGCATCGCGGTCAAGCCGCTCGACCAATACGCCCGGCCGGTCCGGGTGCCGCAACTCGCCGTCGAGCAGGCGGGCCGATGGTCGCTCTTGGAACCAGTCGAGCTGGACCGGTTTGCATGGGACATGGACGCGTGCGATTCTCGCCTCAGCGAGTCGGAATTCGAGCCCGATATCCGCGTCGGCAGCGCGGCGACAATCGACATCCGCGAAGCGCCCGGCGGGCGCGACGGCGGGCTCGTCACGGCAGCGGCCGGCGACGTGCGTCTTCTCCAGTTGGAGTTGATCGGAGAAGGCGAAGACTGGACCGAGAACGAGTTGACCCGTTGGCTCGACGGCGCGATCCACCGTGGCGACGCCCTCATGGGGCTGGCGCTGAGCGAGAGCCAACCGTGGCTGCGGCGCGTCGTGGCTCATCTGACCGGAGAGCGGGGAATCGGCTTGCCGGTCATTGTCCGGCGCCGGCACCGCCTGGCCGACCTCCTCCGCACGAAGATCGCCGACCACGGCCGGCAGCAGACCCGCCGCGCCACCGACTGGCTCATCGACAACCGCCCCGAAGCGATCCGTACTTCCGACCAACACGCCGTGATAATCGAAGAGCAGAGTTACTTGCCCCTCCACCTCTTCGACCGACGCCACGTCTTCAAGCATCATGCTTTCGACCTGATCGCCGACATGAACGGCGAGGAAGCCGAATGCGCCATTCACATCGACGGCCACCCGAACGTCGCGCGGTGGATTCGCAACACCGAACACGCGACGCAAGGGGGATTCCCGTTGCCGAAGTCCCCCGGTCGGTTTTTCCCCGATTTCATCGTTGAGCTCAAAGACGGCCGAACTACCCTGGTCGAGTACAAGATGGGCAAGATGGCAAATGATCCGGAGGAACTCCACAAGAAGGCGGTCGGCGAGCTTTGGGAAAGCCGTAGCGAAGGCCGCTGCCGCTTCGGCTGGATCGTGGATAAGGACTGGCGGAGGCTTGGTGAAATCCTCGACTTCGCCTAGGAATTGGGCCACGCGGTTTGTTGACGAGAACGCCCGGCAGGCAACCGCTGCAATTCCAGCCGCTTCCGTGCGTCCGGCAATGCGAAGCCCCGGACTCACACCGTTGCGGCTAAGGCATTATGCTCTTGCCGGCTCTCGGCGCGGGAGGTGTCCAGGGCGAGGTGCAGCGTCGCGCTCCAGCGGCCTTCGGCGTCGGCGGTCACCAGCCAGTGCGGCAGCACGACCACCGACTGGTGGACCAGCTCGAAGCCGCCCTCGGATTGGCTCACCGTCTCGATGGGGAAGGCCCAGAGGTGCGTGGGGCGCGAGAAGCTCAGTCCCGCGTCGATGCCCAGCCACTCGTCCACCAGGCCCAGCCCCTTCACGTCGTGGAGGTCGAGCCGGCTGCCGAGCTGTCCGAGGCGTTTCTGCTTGGAGTCGCGGAAGTAGCGGTCGTCGGCCCCGGCGGGCAGCCCGGCAAAGTTCAGCTCCACGCCGAAATGGAGCGGCTGGTCCTTGGGGAGCCCTTCGAGCAGATAGGCGATCTCGAGGGTGGAGCTGCCGGCGCTGAGGGCGGCGCTCTTGGTGATCCGCACCGCATGTCCGGCGGCATTGCCCTCGCGGATCAAGAGGACCTGGATGCGGTCGGGATTTCGGCGGACGCGGGCCTCGTAGACGCCGGCGACAAAATCGCCGCGATCGGGCGTCTGGCCGCCGGCCACGGCGTCCAGCGTCGCCTCGCGGTCGAAGAAGTGATCCAGGAGGCTTTTGCGCAGGTGCTGGTCGTATTGGATCCGTTTGTCCAGCCCCTCCTGCTTGCAGATCACCCGGTCGTGGATGCTTGCCACCTGCTCGCCGGCGTGGTTCGATCCGGCCAGGACCTTGCGGTGGTAGGCCTCGGGGCGGCGGGCCAGCGTGGCCAGGAGGTTGTGGCGGATGGCGCGCACGTCCAGCTCGTACATCTGCCCGCCGCGCCCCGGCGCCAACAGCGCGGCCACCCGGTCGTTGGCCAGTTGCACCTCCTGGCGCCCGTCGAAGTTGAAGTCCTCGATCTTGGCCTCGACCCACGGCCCGCCTGCGCGCGTGGCCTGGTCCAACAGCCCGTCGGCCGCAATCAGATGGTGGTACACGGCATTGCGCAAGTGCGGCAGATACAGCCCGCCAAACGCGCCGTGCCAATAAGCGCAGTTGCACTGGGCTCGGTAGAGCTCGGTGCGGGCCTGGTCGATGGGCTCCCCCGCAATCGCGTTATCGGCCAGTTGGCCCAGGCGCCGGCTGACGGCCATCATCCGGGCATACATTTCGTCGGCTTCGGGATAGCGGACCTTGAAGTTCCGCCAGTAGCCGCCGCGTATGAATCGCCGGATCGCGGGCCAGCGGAGGTCCTGGGACATGTCGTGGGATATGCGGTCGTATTCCACCTGCTGCTCGACGGGCAGGACCCATTCGGTCATCTCGCGGTAGCTGCTGTCGGGCAGGTAGACCTTGCCCAGCGGGGGGGCGGCGCCGGCGGCTTCGGCGAGCGTGGTGACGCGGATCCAATCCTGGTTTTCCACCAGGGCGTCGAAGAAACGCTCCAGCCAGCGGTCGGTGTAGACGTGCTTGTGGGTTCCCGGCCAGGTGCCGAATTTCTCGCCGTCGTCGCCGAAGACCACCACGGCGTCGGAGCGCTCGTTGGCGATCCGGCCGAGGTAGTCGATCGTCTCCTGGGGCTCGGCAAAGGGGATCAGGTAGCGGAGCCGCTCGCTGCCCGGGAAGATGGTCATCACCTGTCCGTCGTCCTCGGTGAGGTACGATCCGTGGAGCTGGGACTCCACGAGCCCGGCGTTCTTGAAGTGAAAGTCGTCCAGGACGGTGTATTCGATGCCGGCGGCCGCGAGGTCGCGCGTGAAGGACTGCTCCCAGACCCGCTCGGGGACCCACATTCCGCGGACGGTGGCTCCCAGGCGCTCTTCCAGCCAGCGGGTGAAATCGCGGATCTGACCGACGCGGTCCCGCGAGGGGATCATGGCCAGGATCGGCTCGTAGAAGGCGCCGCCGAGGATTTCCACGCGGCCCCGGGCGACGAGGTCCGCGAGGCGATCCAGGTAGTCCGGGTGGTTCGTGCTGAGCCACTCGATCAGAGAGCCGCTGACGTGCAGCGAGACCTTGAGGGTCTCGTAGCGGCTCAGCACGTCCAGGAACGGCCGGTAGCTCTCTTGATAGGCCTGTTGGAAGACGTGCTCGAAGTTGCCGACGGGTTGGTGGTTGTGGAGGACCAGAGCGAAGCGGATCTGCTTGGACGCCATGATGTCGCCATCACCTTGGGGGTAATCTGTTTAGGGGGGAACCCGCTCGGAGTCAAACGGACTGGACTCCTTAATCGGCAGCAACACCCTAGTTTATCCAGTTCCCCTGGATGGAATGTTTTATGACTCGACCGCTTCGACCTCCACCATGCGTAGCAGCGCGGCGGCCTCTTCGGGCACGACCGGATTGCCGTAAAATCCGGTGCCCCACTCAAATCCGGCCGCCATCGTCAGACTCGGCATAGTCTCAATATGCCAGTGATAGTGCCGGAGGTCCTGGGTGTCAAAGGGGGCCGTATGAACGATGTAATTGTACGCCGGCCGGTCTAGTGCCTGCTCGATTTTGGCGATCACCTGCTTTATCACGCCAGAAAGCTCGTCAATCTTGAAGATCATCCCGTAGACCAGGCGGGGGTCCTTTTTCAGGTCCACGAGCCGGTCCCGGTAGACCCGGAGGACTTCTTGGATTTGCCCCTCGGACAGCTCGGAGGTGCTGACCAGGTGCTTGGGGGACTCGATGATGACCTCATGGGTCCCGACGCCCCGCATCATGTTGTAGATGCCGTCCGAGCGCTGGTTCAGATCGCCTTCGATCTCCAGGGCCGCAACTCTCGGGCTCGGGCGACGGTTCGCTCGTACAGCTTCACGTACTCCCGCGCGCTGCGGGTCCAGGACCAGTCCTGGCGCATCCCGGTGGCGACCAGCCGCGGCCAGACCTCCGGGCGGCGATACGCCTCACAAGCGCGGCGGAGCGTCTCGCTGAGCGCCAGGGCATTGTCTTCCCGGAAGCTGAATCCGTTGGCGGTCCCCGCGGCCAGGGTCTGTTCGTTGGCGTCGACGATCGTGTCGGCCAGGCCGCCCGTCTCGCGCACCACCGGCACCGTGCCATATCTCAGGCTGTACATCTGGTTGAGCCCGCAGGGCTCGAAGCGGCTGGGCATGAGAAAAAGGTCGGCCCCGGCCTCGATGCGGTGGGCCAGCGGATCGGAGTATTCCAGGCGGGCGGCGACCTTGTCGGGGAAGCGGCGGGCCAGATCGGAGAAAAGCTCGTGGTACTTGGGCTCGCCTCGGCCGAGGATCGCCCACTGGGCGTCGCTCTCGACGACCCACTGGGGAATCACCTCGGCCACCAGGTCGAAGCCCTTCTGATCGTCCAACCGGCCGATCATGCCGATCAAGGGGACCTCGGGGCGCGCGGCCAGCCCCAGCTCCCGCTGGAGTGCGGCCTTGCAGGCCGGTTTGCCCCCGGCCACGGTGTCCGCCGTGTAGTGCGCGGCGAGGTGCGGGTCGCCGGCCGGATTCCAGACGCTCTCGTCGATCCCGTTGAGGATGCCCGAGAGCGCGTCCCGACGGTATTGCAGCACGCCCTCCAGGCCCCGGCCGAACTGCGGCGTCTGAATCTCCTCGGCGTAGCGGGGGCTGACCGTGCTGATCGAGTCGGCGAAGACCATTCCGGTCTTCAGCAGGTTCAGCTTGCCGAAGAACTCCATCTGCCGCCAGTTGAAGTACTTCCAGTCCAGCCCGGTCAGCAGCATGTCCCAGTGCCAGAACTGGCCCTGGTAGGCGATGTTGTGGATCGTAAAGAGCGTGGCGATCCGCTGGTAGCGGGGGAGCGTGGGGCACTCGATCCGCAGGTAAGCCGGCACCAGGCCGGTCTGCCAGTCGTTGGCGTGGATCACATCCACGTCGAGCTCCAGCAGGCGGATCAGCTCCAGGACGGCCCGGGAGAAGAAAACGAATCGCTCGCAGTTGTCGCTGTAATCCTCGCCGTCCTGGCGGTAGAGCTCGTCGCGGTCGTAGTAGTCGTCCTGCTGGACCAGGTAGACGGGGACCTGGCCGCCTGCCAGCCGGCTCTGGAGCAAATGCCCGGTGACCGTCTTGCTCCCTATGGGGACGATGAAACGGATTCCGAGCGGCTCGATGGGCAGACCGCAACAATGCACGTGCCGGTAAGCGGGCAGGACCAGCGCC
>CAYGZI010000001.1:0-36161 GCA_964354245.1 uncultured Planctomycetaceae bacterium | reverse complement strand
CCGCTCGATCTTCTCGTTGGAGACGATGTAGTCGCGTTTGTCCGGGTCCTCGCCGACCGGGGCCTCCAGGTAGACGAAGCCGGGCACCTGTTTTTGGATCTCCGCGCAGAGCTCGAGCTTCGAGAGGTTGGCGTCGCTCAGCCCGACGTTGTACGGCTGGCCTTCCATGCGGTCGAACTGCGCGATGGCGTGCAAGAACGCCCGGGCCACGTCGCGGAGGTGGATGTAGTTGCGCTTGGCGTGCCCCTCGAAGACGACCACGGTGCGGTCGGTCACGGCCCGGTAGACGAAGTCGTTGACCAGCAGGTCGATCCTCATGCGGGGCGACATGCCGAAGACGGTGGCCAGCCGGAAGGTGATCGCCTGGCCGGCGTCCAGAACGGCCTTCTCGGCCTCGACCTTGGTGACGCCGTAGAGCGAGATCGGGCGGAGCGGGGTCTCCTCGGTGCAGTGCTTGCCCGGCTCGCCCACGCCGTAGCCGCTGTTGGTCGTCGGATAGACGATGCGCTGGCGCGGCGAACGGATCTCGACCAGGAGCTTGATGGCGTCCAGGTTGACCGACCGGGCAGCGACCTCGTCGTTCTGGCAGGCCGGGGCACCGACCACGGCCGCCAGGGGAACAACCCAGTCGGCCTTGGCCAGTCCCCGGGCCAGGGTGTCCCGGTCGCGGCAGTCGCCGCGGATGACGCTGAAACCGGGCCGCCCGCAGCAGTCCAAGAGCGAATTCTGTCCGTAGCGGAAGTTGTCCAGGACGGTGACGCCGAATCCCTGGTCCAAAAGCATGGGCACCATGATGGACCCGAGGTATCCGGCCCCCCCGGTCACCAGGATGTGCTCGGCCACGGCTGCGTCCTCCTTGCGCGTTCGGGGTGCGGCGCGGCTGGTGCGCGGCACCCGGGCCCTCCATGGGATGCGCCCCGATGTTGAGGCGTCCGTTATAACGCGTCTCGCGGGGCCGGGACAAGACGAGAAATGGCGGGCGCAGGATTGGGCTCCTTCCCCTCGGGCCCCGCCGCGGGTGTCGTCTGCTCGCCGCATGTACCCTTCCGACGGCGGGGCCCGTGGTTTTGCTCTTGTCCCGTTTCCGGGTGGCGGGTATCTTGTGCCCCCGAGCCGATGCCGGGCCCTTTCGGGCAGGCCCCGCAGTGCGCGACCGCCTGCCCGCACGACCCAGTTGCCGGAAAAGGTGCCTGGCACCTTTTCCGGCGCCTTTTCCGGCGTCGCACAAGGGTGGAATCGGTTCTGAACAAGGAGGTTCCCGTGTCACTCCTCAAGCGGGCCGCTGGCGCGCTGGTTGGCGGTCGCCCCGCGCGTTTCCTAAAACGGCTTTCTTGGGCATCAGCCGTCCAGGCGACCGCCAGGCTGGCCCGCAAAAGACTCATCAACCTGGACGTGTACCGGGTCGAGGCGAAAAACTCGGTCCCGGTCGACGAGCGGCATTACCATTGCCGTGGCAGCGGCCTGGAGGTGCTTGTGCGTCCGGCGCCGCAGTACCCCTATACGCAATTCCGCGTGGAAGCCGGGGGCCGCGTTTTCGAGGATACCCTCTATTACGGGCACTTGGCGCTGGCGAGGCTCATCGCGGAGTACCCCTTCTCCAGCGTGCTGGATATCGGGTCGCGGGACGGGACATCAGCCCGGATCTTCCAGTTTCTCGGCAAGGACGTGACGACAATCGAGATCGATCGCTCGTTCGACGCCCAGTACTCGGGCGACTACCTGGAGGCCGACTTCGGCCGGCAGTTCGACGCCATCTGGTGCAGCCACGTCCTGGAGCACCAGCGCTATCCCGGCCGCTTCCTGGACAAGCTCTTCGATGACCTCGAGGAGGGGGGGGTTGTGGCGATCAGCGTCCCCTCGGCCCTTTCGCGCCTGATGCTCGGCCATTGCTACCTCTGGACGCCGCTGCACCTGATCTACAACCTGATCGGGGCCGGCTTCGACTGCCGCCAGGCCAGGGCCAAGTGCTACGATTGGCAGGTCAGCGTCCTGGTGAAGAAGAAGTCCAGCGGCATCCCGCGGGTCAGCATCGGGAGCACGCCGGTGATCCAGGGGCACGGGGACAAGTTGGGCTGGGTGCCCGGCCTGTTGGACCTGTTCCCGCCGGAGATCGCCCGGCTGTTCACCGCCAGTTGGGACGTTTGGGGCGAGGTGGACGAGATTGGCTGGGACTCGGTCCAGCCCGCGCCGGCCACGGCCCGCGCGGCGTGAGGAGGCTTGGCGATGGGATTGATGGAACTCGTTCGCAGGAAGCGGAAGCCCCCCGGCAGCGGGCCTGGAGGAAATGGGGCAGTGGCGGCCGAAAAGCTCTCGGGAATGCCCGTGCTCGAAGGGGGCCCGACGGCCCAGGTCCTCATGCCGTTGGATTACCCGCCGTCGCGGAGGCTCCAACCGCGGTGGGGCCACACGCACCCCTCGCATCCGGGCCTCGTGGCCCTGTTCGACAAGCGCCACAACGACTACCGCGAGGTGATCCGGGGCGTCCGAGACCTGCACCCCTGGCTGGCCGCCATACCGGCTCAATTCACCTCGGAGACCGCGCCCGAGCCGGGCTGGGTCGGCGGGCCGATGACCGCGCTGGACCTGGCGATCCTCTACTACTTCGTCGCCCGGTCGCGAGCCCGGGTGTACCTGGAGGTCGGCTCGGGGGTGAGCACCTGCTTCGCCCGCCGCGCCATCTCCGACCACCGCCTGCCCACGCGGATCGTCTCGATCGACCCGGAGCCCCGGGCGGCGATCGACCGCATCTGCGACGAGGTCGTGCGCAGGGGCCTTGAGGAGGCGGACCTGGGGATTTTCGAGACGCTCCAGCCGGGGGACATCCTCTTTATCGACGGCAGCCACCGCTCGTTCATGAACTCGGACGTGACGGTGCTGATGCTCGACGTGATCCCGCGGCTTGCACCCGGCGTGATCGTCCACCTCCACGACGTCACGCTGCCCAACGACTATCCCGAGATGTTCCGCTATTGGTATTGGAACGAGCAGTACTTGCTGGCCGTGTACCTCTTGGCGTCAAGGGACCGGGTGCGGGTCTTAATGCCGTCGCATTTCGTGCAGATCGACGCGGAGCTTTCGCAGACCCTCGCGCCGCCGATCGTGACCCTCCCGAGCGGTCAGGAGAACTTCTTCTACGGCGGGTCGCTATGGTTTACCCACCAGTGACGGCCGGCGCTGGTCATCGAGGTCCACGTGGACGGAGAGGGCCGGTTCGACCACGACCGGCTCTGCGCATACCTTCGCGAGCACGGCTACCGTTTCGCCGTGGAGGACAAGGTTTATTACTGCGAGCCGTAAATCGTTGCTGCGAGCCGAAAAGGAGGACCCAACCGTGTCCTTGAAAGGGCAATTGTTGCACGCGGTGCGGAGGATCACCGGCAGCGAGAAGGTGGCCGACCGGCTGATGGCCCACATCAGCAACCAGACCGGCGACCTGATAGCCCACCTGAACGACCGGACGGCCGAGCTGCTCCGCCACGTCCGCGGCTCTGCGGAGGACGGCGCTGGGGGCGAGCTGGCCGAACTGTATGCCTTGGTGGGCCGATCTCTCTTCGGCCGGCTGGGCTACGATGGCCTGAAGATCGACGTACACACCGAGAAACCGGTGGCCTACGACAGCCCCGACCACGTCATGCCTTGGGGCACCAAGCAGGACAACAGCACCAACCTCCCCTTCAACCTCAAGCTGGCCCGCTGGATCGATCCCGCGGACCTGCGGGTGCTCGACCTGGGGTGCTCGGGCGGCGGGTTCGTGCGTACGGTCCTCCAGATGGGCTGTCTGGCCGTCGGGATCGAGGGGAGCGATTACTCGAAGGTCCGCGGCCGGGCCGAGTGGTCCACGATCCCCGATTACCTGTTCACGGCCGACGTCACCGAGCCGTTCAGGGTGACCGGGCGCCGCCTTGGCGAGGAGCCGCGCCCCTTGCGGTTCACCGTCATCACCGCCTGGGAGGTCATCGAGCACGTCCACCGCGACAAGCTGGGGAGGGTGCTGGAGAACATCGACGCCCACCTGGAGCCCAACGGGGTCGTGGTGATGTCGGTGTCTCCCAGGCCGGACGTCGTCAACGGAGTGGCCTTGCATCAGACCGTGGAGGGTCCTGACTGGTGGTTGAAACTGTGCGAGCGGAACGGCTTTGTCCATCACGGCGCGGCGGTGCGGTACTTCCGCGACGACTGGATCCGGAGCGAGCCGAATGCCCCGCAGTCGTTCCACCTGGTGCTGACGCGGCGTGCGGAGTCGCTCTGGGCCCCGCTGCCGACGCTGAGCCGGGCGGCCGCCTGAGGGCAACGTCCCGCGCGGCCCGGGGCCGGCTGCGGGCGTCACGCTTCGGTTGAGAAGATCGGATAACGGTGCACACCAAGCCCTAAAGGAAGGGAATGTTATGGCTACAATAGGTCTAGTTTATCCGAGCGATGGGTTGTGCTATAAGTTCGCGCACTACCGCACCCGCCGCATGCCACTAGGATTGGCCTATATTGCCGCGGCGCTTGAAAACGCGGGGCATGACGTCAAAGTGACTGACGCGGCCCTGTATGATCTGACCGTGGAGGAAACGGTGGAGCGGGCATTGGCCGACCGTCCGGAGTTTCTGGGAATCGGTTGCACGACGCCCCTGTATCATCAGGCAACTGCCATTATCGAGCTCGTGAAGAAACGCTCTCCCTCGACCGTGGTCATTTTCGGGGGGCCGCACGTGAGCGCCTTGCCCCAGGCGACGCTCGACACCTCGAAGGCCGATTTCGTCTGCATCGGAGAGGCCGAAGAGTCCGTCGTGGCGATTGTGGATCACGTCCTGAAGAAACAGGACCCTGCCGATATCACGGGAATTGCATACCGCTGGGGCGGATACTCCGGCCAGACCAGGGGATACAGGCTGAGACTCCATCAATCGGCCGCCGCCACGGCAAAGGCCATCGACCTGAACCGTTGCCCCATTCCAGCCAGGCATCTCTTCGAATACCAGGAGTACATGGATTACTCCAGGGACGTCCGCGCACCGCAGTCGGCGGCGATGTTCAGCCGCGGTTGTCCGGGTAAGTGCGCATTCTGCGGAGCAGCAGGCACGCTGGTCCGGTGGAGGGACATCGACAACATCGTTGTAGAGCTTCACGAAATCGAGGCGATGGGCATCCCCAATCTCTTCGTCATGGACGACAGTTACACGAGCAACAGGAAGAGAGTGCTCGAGCTTTCCCGCCGGATCGTCGAGACGGGCGTCAAGCTGAACATCAGCGTTCAGATCCGTCTCGACCAGATCGACCGGGAGGTCTGCGACGCCATGTTCGCGAGCGGGGTGCGGTACGTCGGCCCCGGGATTGAGTCCGGCAACGAGACGATCATGAAAGCGATCGGAAAAGGCCCTCGGGAGTCCAAGGACCACATGAGGCGAAAAGTCCGTCTGCTTCAAGAGTACGACTGGAAGGTCCGCTGCTCGTACGTGTTCGGCATGGTCGATGAAACCGAGGAGCAAATCATGGAGACGATCGAGTTCGCCAAGGAACTCGGGGCGGACGAAAACGCCTTCTCGATCCTTGTGCCCTATCCCGACAGTCCGCTCTGGGCCGTTGCGAAGAGCATGGGCAAGGTTCACGACTACATGGATTTCAGCAAGTTCCTGTACTATCACGAGATCGGGTGCAACCTGTCGGCCGTTCCCACCGAAAGGCTGCTCCAGCTCCATGAGTTCGCCTATGAGTACGTCGGTAATGCGGCCTACAAGCTGGACGACAACAGCGTCAGCTCAGGCCATCGGCCGCACGTTCCTTATTTGGCCTCGGAAGCGTTCCGCAGGCACAGAGAGAAGGTAATGGGCACGAAAGCCGTGACTCACGATCAAGTCGACCGTGATCTGGAGCTGAGCGTCACCGCGAGCTGATGATACCGGCCGAGGTGGCGGGCTGCAGCACTCCAGCGAGTATCGTGACGTTGCACCAGACCGTGGAGGGTCCTGACTGGTGGTTGAAACTATGCGGGCGGAACGGCTTTGTCCATCACGACGCGGCGGTGCGGTACTTCCGCGACGACTGGGTCCGGAGCGGACCGAATGCCCCGGACTCGTTCCACCTAGCGCTGATGCGGCACTCGGAGTGCCCGTATGCCCCGCTGCCGACGCTGAGCCGGGCGGCGGCCTGACTTCCACGTCCCGCACCGCGCGGGGCGCGCTGCGGGTGTTGGTCGTGGAGGTCGACCTGTTCCACAGCGTCGGGGGGGGGCAGACGGTCTACCGCCGGCTGATCAACACCAACCCCCACATCGACTTCTATTACCTGGGCGTAGAGGAGAAGCCGGAAGTCCCTCGCCCGGCGAACGCCCAGATGATCCCCATGGTGCGTCCCTACGACGCGGCGTTCCCCCGCTTGGCGCACGGCGCTCACCCGCCGCCGTGGAGCTATTCCACCTTCGTCGAGGCCGGCAACGTCGCCGCCACCGTGGCGGGCCGGGACTTCGACGTGGTCGAGATCGCCGATTTCCGCAATCTCGGGGCGATGCTCGGCCCGGCGCTGGCCGAGCACGGCGTCCGCTTCCAGCGGAGCGTGCTTTCGATGCACGGGCGCCTGTCGAACTCGCTCCGCATGGCCTGGAACGCTGCCGAGGACCCCCTCACCACGCTCGACCTGCGGGAGCGGCTGCAGTACTGCGCTGCGGACATCCGCTACGGCATCAGCCGCGCGTACCTCGACGAGTGGCGGCGGCTTTCGGACCTGGGATCCCAGTACCTCAATCCCTTGCGGATCATGGAACCGCCGCGGCCCGTCCTGCCCGAGCCTTCCGGCGGGCCCCCCGATCTCTGCTTCGTGGGCCGCACCGAGAAGCTCAAGGGCCCCGACATCTTCCTCGATCTGGTCTGGTGGCTGCCGCGGGAGCTGTACCATACGGCCAGCATCATCGGGCCGGAGAGCTTCATCGGCGAGGACGGCTCCCACGCTCATCTGCGCCGGATGATGGCCAGCCGCTTGGACCACGTGAGCATCCGTCCGGTCATGACTCCGGATGAGCTGGCCCGCCTGTTCGCCGGGCGCTCGGTGGTCTTTCTCCCCTCGCGCTACGACACGCTGAACCTGATCGCGCTGGAGGCGTTGTTCGCCGGCTGCCCGACCGTGATCGGCACGGGGGCGGGGGTCTGCCGCTTCCTCCGCGAGTCCATGCCCGAGGTCCCGCACGTCGCGTTGGACATCCGCAACGTCTACGGCTGCCTGCCGCAGATCCAGGCGATGCTGGCCGATTACGACGGCTACCGCGAGCGCCTGGTCCGCGCCCTGGAGCGGCGCCGGCCGGGCCCCGACGGCCCCACGCTGGCCGACATCTACGCCAGTCCCCCAAGCAGCGACCGCGCCCAGCGCGACCAGGTGGGCCAATGGTACGGCCGCCTGATGCGCGAGTACGAGGCCTGGAAGCGGTCCAAGCCCGGCCGGGTGCGGCGCGCGGTCCGCGCCGTGGCCCGCACGGTCTTGCCGGGCGGCTGGCGGCAGAAGATCCGGCGGCTCTACGGGCTGGCCCGAAGTGCGCCCCACCGTCTCCCCGGCATCGTGCGCGGCTGGCTTCGGGAGAGCGCCCTTCGCGGCGACGCCGCGATCGCTTACAAGGCGCAAAGGGCCGCGGCCATGGCCGGGCCCTATCGCAAGCTGCTGCGAATGCCGGAAGACTCGCCGCGCGACGTGGCCGGGAAGCTCCAGGGGTTCTGGGCTTTGGCAGAGGGGTTCCACGTGGACCAGGCGCGGATCTGGAAGGAGATTGCCCGCCTGGAGCGCGTCCGCGGCAACGACCTCATGGCAGCGGCCTACGAGCTGCGGATCGTGCGGGCTTTCGGCGAGGACCGCCTCGGACATCTGCCGGCGACCGCCGCGTGCCTTTGCCGGCACGGCTACACGCGCGAGGCTGAAGCCGCCCAGGCAATGTTCGGCCCGGTGCAGGGCCGCGCGGCGGCGTGCGAAGGGCTGCTGCGGCGGGCACGGGAGGAGCATCGCCGTAATCCGCCCAAGCCCTTCGAGACCATCGACGACCGCCGCACCAGCGGCGCGTATCGCGCGTCGATCGTCGTCTCACTCTACCGGGCGGCCGACAAGCTCGCGTTTTTTCTCAATGCGATCAACAACCAGACGCTCGTGCGATCGGGGGCCGCGGAAGTGATCCTCGTGGACAGCGGCTCGCCCGACCGGCCGCACGAGGTCTTTTCCCGCTTCGCCGAGTCGCTGCGCATGCCGGTCGTCTACGCCCGGTCGGCCGAGCGAGAGACAGTCCAAGCGGCGTGGAACCGCGGGATCCAGTTGTCGCGGGGCGAGTACCTGGCCTTCCTCGGGGTGGACGAGACGCTCTTGCCCGACGCCCTGGAAGTCCTGGCCCGCGAGTTGGACCGCGATCCCGCGCTCGATTGGGTCACGGGAAGCAGCCTGATGACGGCGGTCGATGAGCACGGCACCTGGAAAGACGACGTGATGTTCTACGGCCGCACCGGCTACCATCCCACGCTGCCGTACCTCGATACGTGCTACTTGTCCTGGGTCGGGGCGCTGTACCGCCGCTCGATCCACGACCGCTGCGGCTATTACGACCCGAGCTTCGGCGCGGCCGGCGACACCGAGTTCAAGTACCGCGTGTTGCCTCGCCTGAAGACCAAGTCCATCCCCCGGACCCTCGGCGTTTTCCTCAACTATCCCGGAGCCCGCGTCACGGAAAGCCCCCGCGCGGAGATCGAAGACCTTCGGGCCTGGTATCTGAACCGCACGTTGGGCGGGATCCGCTACGCCTTCGACGGCCGCGACCCGCAGGCGGCGCTCGATCTGTTCTACAGGTGCCTCGGCTACCACAAGTCGTACTGGAAGCACGCCAGCACGGACCTGGACTACGCCGTGCAGTTGGCGGAGTATCTCGGCGGCCGGGCCCCGGGCCTGCTGCCCGCGGGGCACGCCGCGGCGGTTCGCCGCCTGCTGGCGGTCTATCGCGGACTGGATTGGCTGGCGCGGGCGAGCTTGGGGGGCGGGCCGCGGGCGCTGTTGCACGCCCGTCGCGTCGCGCTGGAGGCACAGGACCGTCAGACGCGGCTCGGCTGCGGTCCGGTCAAGCCGCTCTACCGGATCTTCAACGACAACCGCTTCGAGCAGCACCGCAACGTGTGGCGGAGCGAGATCGACCAGGCAAACCCTCTTTGACATTGATCTTCGTCCCGAGCGTCTTGTATACTGCCCCGCCCGGCCGCAAACACTTTTGGGGGGAAAGCGACTGCTTGGGGTCGGGAAGACCCCACAGTCCGGGTGGAACGTCCCGGACGCAATCAGGAGCTTCGGCGTGACCCGTTATCTGCGCAACGTCTGGCGGCTTCGCCACTTCTGGCTCGCCCTGGTGACGATGGACCTGCGCAGGCGCTACCGGCGGTCGATGCTTGGGGTGGGGTGGTCGCTCTTGCACCCCATCGCCATGACCGCCGTGCTCTGTACGGTCTTCAGCACGCTATTCGCCGCCGACGTCCGCACCTACGGCCCGTTCCTGCTGGCCGGACTGGTCACATGGAACTTCGTCGTCACCGTCATGAGTCAGGGGTGCCGGTGTTTCCTCGACGGGGAGTCCTATATCCGCCAGTATCCCGCCCCATTGGCGGTCTATCCGTTGCGGGCCACCCTCGGGGCCGGCATCCACTTGCTGCTTGGACTCGTGGTAGTCCTCGTGTTCGTCTGGTGCCTGAACGGGTTTTCCAACGTCCCGGCGTTGGTGAGTCTGGTGCCGACCCTGTTGATGCTGTTCGTGGTGGGCTGGTCGGTGGCCGCGTGTATGGGCGTCATCAACGTGATGTTCCAGGATACACAGCACCTGACCGAGGTGCTGATCCAGATCCTGTTCTACGTCACGCCGATCATCTACCCGGCCGACCTGCTCCGCCAGCGGGGCCTGGACTGGTTCGTGGCGATTAACCCCGCGGCGACGTTCCTCGAGCTGATCCGGGCGCCGATTCTCGACGGGGCGGTCCCTTCGCCGGCCACGTTCGCCTTGGGGGCGGCCGCTGCCTTGACTTCCGCGGCCTTGGCCTCGCTGATCCTCTGGAAGACCGAACGCAGGCTGATTTTCTATCTCTGAGACCGCCGATGCCCCCCGTGCCCCTGATCGAGCTGGACGACGTCGGACTGATGTTCCGCGTGCGCCGCTTCGGGCGCGTGAGCCTGAAGGAGTATCTGCTCCACGGACTGTTCCGCCGCTCGAAACAGGCCACCTTCGAGGTCCGCGCACTGGACCACCTGAGCCTGCGGATCGAGGAAGGGGACCGGATCGGCGTGATCGGGCACAACGGCGCCGGCAAGAGCACGCTGCTGAAGCTCCTGGCCGGCATCTACCCGCCCACCAGCGGCCGGCGCCAGGTCCGCGGCCGGATCAGCTCCCTGTTCGAGATCGGCCTGGGCTTCGAGCACGACGCCACCGGCTGGCAGAATATCACCTACCGCGGTTACCTTCAGGGCGAGTCGCCCAAGTCGGTCCGTCGGAAGATGCAAGCCATCGCCGACTTCAGCGAGCTGGGCGAGTTTCTCGAAATGCCCGTCCGCTACTACTCGGCCGGTATGCTCGTGCGCCTGGCCTTCTCCATTGCCACGGCCATCGAGCCCGACATCCTCCTGGTCGACGAGGTGCTCAGCGCCGGCGACCTGGCGTTCCAGACCAAGGCCCGGGAGCGGATCCGCTCGCTGATGTGCAGTGCCCGGGCGGTGATCGTGGTGAGCCACGATCTGGGGGCGCTGGCCCAGTTGTGCGACCGGGTCCTTTGGCTCGACCACGGCGCCGCGCGCAGGTTCGGACCCAAGCAGGAGGTGATCGCCGCGTACACCGAGTCGTTCGCAGCCGGCGCCCAACGAAGCGCCGCGTGAAGAAGGGCGTGTTCTTTTCAGGAGGGCGAGATGCGATGCAGGCCCGGGAGCTTTCGCCGGTGACTCGCCTGCCCGTGCAACTGCACCTGCTGCACGATTGGGGCGGAGGCGCGGCCCGGTGGGTGGCCGACTATTGCCGCGCCGACCGCAACCGGAGAAACCTCATTCTCAAGCCGGTCGCCAGCATCTCGGGCATAGGTAGGCGGGTGGCCCTGTTTGCCGATCTCGCCGATCCGCAGCCGATTGCCTGCTGGGACCTCCATCGCCCGATCCTCGCCACCGCCGCCGCTCACCCGCGATACCGCGCGATCCTCCGCGAGGTCGTGGACGTCTACGGGGTGCAGGCGATCGTCGTCTCCTCCTTGGCCGGGCATTCGCTGGACGCCCTCCAGACCGGGCTTCCCACCGCCATCGTTCTGCACGACTATTACCCGTTCTGCCCGGCAATACACATCTGCTACCGCGATCGGCGCGAGGATGGGCCGGGAACAATCTGCACGTCTTGCCCGCCCCATCGCCTGGCCGAGTGCCTCGCCGACAACGGGCACCATCGGTTCTTCCCGGGTTTGACCGTCGGGGAAGCCTTGGAGGTCCGCGAGCGGTTCGTAGCGATGGTCCAGTCGGCGGGCGTGACCCTGGTAGCGCCGAGCCCGTCGGTCGAGCGCCACTTGCTGGCCCTGGAGCCGCGTCTCGCCGGGGCCCGATTGCACGTGATTCCGCACGGAATCGAGCCCCTCGCGCACGTGGACGCCGCGCGGCCCGCCCGGCAAGGGGCACGGCCGGGGGCTTGCGAAAAAACGGGGACTGGCTCCGAACCGATGTGCGAAAACCGCGGGAAGACGGCGTGCGGCGAGGTGCCTGTCCCCGTTTTTTCGCAAGCCCTCACGGCGGTGGTGCTCGGCCGCCTCTCGCCGGAAAAGGGCCTGGAACTCGTCGCGCAAGCCTTGCCCAAGCTGACACGGCAGTGCGACGTGGTCCTGCTCGGTTGCGGCGAGTCGGGTCGGCCGCTGCAAGGGCCGGGCGTCAGCGTAATCCCCGCGTACGACCGTTGCCGCCTGCCGGAGTTGCTGGCCGGGCTTCAGGCCGATTTCGGGCTCCTCTTGTCGTTGGTGCCGGAGACGTTCAGCTATACGCTCTCCGAGCTTTGGGCCTGCCGCGTGCCGCCGGTCGCCGTCAATCGCGGGAGTCTCGCCGACCGGATTGAGGACGGGACCACCGGGTTCCTCATTCCGCCGACCGTCCAAGGCTTGTTGGATCGGGTGGACGCGATCGTCGCCCATCCAGAGATGCTAACGCAAGTGCGGCGCAACCTCGCCCGATTGCCGCACCGCTCCCTGCAATCCATGGTCGCCGAGCACCAGGAGCTGCTCCCCGTGGCTCCGTTTCCCGAGGGCCGCTGCACCGGGGGCTCAATCGCCGAGCGGCTGCCCACCGTGGCCGCCGGTCCGCACGTGAGGGCCGATCAGACCTTCGAGGAACTCCTCGATCAGTTCTACGCCGCGGTCCGGGTCAAGGCGGCCTGCTCGCCGCGGCTCCGGGCGTGGCATCGCCCCATTGCCCGCATCCTCCTTGCCGGCGGCTACAAGCTGGTCAAGCTCGGCTGCCGCCTGGCCCGCCTCCAGTCTCCGCAAGGCTAACGGGCAAGGTACTCGCGGATCAGGCGGATATTCTCAGGCGGGGTCTCCAGCGGCATGGCGGCAGTGCCCATCATGCAGTTGGCCCGGCCGCCGACGATCTCCAACACATGGTCGATCGCCCGATAGATCCGCTGGGCATCGCGGCAGGCGACCACGCAGGGGTCGAGGTTGACCCGGATGGTCACGTGGGGGTGCGTGCGGGAGACCCGCTCGACAAAGGCGGCCTGGTCGGTCTCCACGTTGCATGCGACGTAATTCGTGCCCGTGGAAAGGATGTCGTCGAGGACCGGATAGGTGTTTCCCCCCATGATGCACGGCACGGGATGACCGGCGCAGTCGGCCGCGATTTCCAGCACGCGCCGCAGGGCCGGCATCTCCAGCTCGTGGAAGTGCGTGGGAGAGAGAATCGGCGGCGCAGCGGCCGACTCGAAGAATGCCACGTCCAGTCCGGCTTTGGCCACGGCCCGGCAGAGCACCGCCTGGTTCTCCGCCAACTGCATCAGCATCTTGGCCAGCTTCTCGGGGCATAGCGCGGCATCCAGGCAGAGATTGTTGATGCCGCGCAGGTTGAAGGCGATCGAGAACGGGCCTCCCACGGGCAGACGCACGTCGGCCTCGGGAAACTCCCGCCGGAGACGCTGCCCGACGGAGAGCATCATCGCGATCCGCCCGTCCCGATCCGGGTCGAACGGCCGAAGGTTGATTCCCTCTTCGATCGAGGCAAGCAAGGGCTGGCGGATGGCCGGGATCGCGTCGGGAGTCGAGGCGGCTACCTTGGCCCCATACGCCTCCGCCTCAAGATTGTAGATATCGATGGCCACCGCGATCACCTGCTGACGGTATTCCAGGTAGGCGGCGCGGTGTGCGGCAAACATCAATTCCGGATCGCGCGACACCTCCCACGGGCTCCGCCCGACGAAGCGGGCGGCGTGCTCGTAGACCACGGGGGTGAAGGGAATTCTCAGGCTCACAGACTTCCCTTGCCGATGTTGAACGCCTGCCCCAGCCGCTCGCCCACGGCGTAGTACGCCCGGTTGCCGGGCGAGAAGACGATCGGCTTGAGCTTCTCGACCATGGGGAGGCCGTCGGGGCCGAGGATCCACTCGTCGGCCTTCACGTCGAGGATGCGGCCGACGAACTGCGTGTGGAGGCCCAGCTCGATCACGTGCAGCACCTGGCACTCCAGGACGAGGTGGAACTCCTCGACGTACGGGGCGTCGACGAGCTCGCTCCGCACGGGCGTCAGCCGGGTCCAGGAAAACTTGTCCACCTCGCGGCCGGTGGCCAGGCCGAAATAGTCGGCCTGCTTGACGTGCTCCTCGCCCGGCACGCTGATCGTGAACGCTTTGCGCTCGACCAGGGCTGCGTAGGTGTAGGTCGCCTTGCGGAGCGAGACGGCGACGCAGGGCGGATCGGAGCAGCAGATGCCGCCCCAGGCCGCGGTCATCGCGTTCGGCTTGCCGTCCTTGTCGTAGGTCCCCACGACCCACGCCGGGGTCGGATAGGCCAGCGTCTGGGGCCCGAGCGATTTCTTCATGAAGTGAATCCCTCCTTCAATTTGCACTTTTCACTTTGCACTCTTCACTTTTCACTCACTCCGGCGGGCACGGACCCGGCGGGCAAGCCCGCCCGCTACACCTTTCCGGCAATCCCCAGCTCTTGGGCATGGGGCTTCAACGCCTCGATCACAAACTGGACGTGGCCGTCCATGTCGACGCCGAGGATTTCCACGCTTTTGCGGATGAGTTCCCGGTCGACCTTGGCGGCGAACGCCTTGTCCTTGAGCTTCTTCTTGACGCTCTTGGGCTCCAGCGTGGCGATCCCCTCCGGCCGCACCAGACAACAGGCGATCGCGAATCCCGCCAGCTCGTCGCAGGCCAGGAGGGCCTTGTCCAGCGCGGTCTTCGGCGGGAGGTTCCACTTCGTCTGATGGAACGCCACGGCGTAGGCGATTTCCTCCTCGCCCTGCCCCTTGAGCCAATCGACGATCCGCCGCGGATGCTCCTCCGGCCATTGCTCGTAATCGGCGTCGTGCAAGAGCCCGGTGACGGCCCAGGTCTCGGCGTCGGCCCCTTCGCCGCCGTACTTCGCCGCGGCCGCCCGCATCACGACTTCCACAGCCCGGGCGTGAGTCAAGAGCGACGGCGTCTGGGTCCACGCCCGCAGGTGTTCGACCGCTTGCTGGTAGGTGATCGGCATGTCCGCCATTGTACCCGGGGACGCTTGCAGTTCCAACTCCCCCGGAGGATACTGGGGCCGCAGAGTTCCGAAGTTTTGAAGACTTCGGAAGTCTCTGTCGAAGTCTCTGTCCCGAGATCCTGGAGGTACACACCCATGACGCGATCCCTTGCCCGAGCCCGCTTGTGCTGTGGGCTGAGAGTGCTGGCTGCCGGTGCGGCGGCCTTGACCTGGTTTGCGTTTGCCCAAGCGGCGCCCGTTGCAGCCCAGCCGTTCCCCGAGGTTTCGGCGTTGCCGTCGCACCCGGAGCTGCCCGACCCGTTGGTCATGTTCGACGGCAAGCGGGTGGAGAGCCGCCAGCAGTGGCTCGACGCGCGGCGGCCGGAGCTGAAGGCCCTCTTCCAGCACTACATGTACGGATTCATGCCCCCGCCGCCCGCGAAGATCGAGGCGACCGTGGACCGCGAAGACCGCAACTACTTCGGCGGCAAGGCGACCTTGCGCGAGGTGACAATCGCCTTCGGCCCGCCCAAGACCCCGCGGATTCATCTGCTCGTGGTGATTCCCAACGCCCGGAAACCTGCCCCGGTCTTCCTCGGGCTGAACTTTGCCGGCAACCACGCGGTGCTCAAGGACCCGGACATCCGGCTCCCGGAGGTGTGGATGCGGCCGACGGGAGCGGGCGTCAAGAGCAATCGGGCCACGGACGCCGGGCGCGGCACGCAGGTCGATGCCTGGGCCGTCGAGCAGTCGATCGACCGCGGCTACGCGGTCGCCCTGTTCTACCACGGCGACGTGGACCCCGACCGCAACGATTTCACCGACGGCGTTCATCCCCACTACTTCAAGCCGGGACAGACCAAGCCCGGTCCGCACGACTGGGGAACCATCGCCGCTTGGGCCTGGGGATTTCACCGGGCGGTCGATTACCTCGTGACCGACAAGGACGTCGACGCGAAGCGGATCGCCGTGGTCGGGCACTCGCGGCTTGGAAAGACGGCCCTTCTGGCCGCGGCGTTTGACGAGCGGATTGCCCTGGCCATCCCGCTCCAGGCCGGCTGCGGCGGCACGGCCCCCAGCCGCGGCAAGATCGGCGAGTCGGTCGCCCAGATCAATAAGGGCTTCCCCCACTGGTTCGACGCGGAATTCAAGAACTTCAACGACCAGCCCGACCGGCTGCCGTTCGACCAGCACTGCCTGATTGCCCTGGTCGCCCCGCGCCCGGTGCTGTTGGCCAACGCGGTGGAAGACACCTGGGCCAATCCCGAGGGGCAATTCGAGATGCTCAAGGCGGCCGACCCGGTCTACCGGCTCCTCGGCGTGGAGGGGCTCGCGGCCGACGGGATGCCGCCGGTGGGCAAGCTGGTCGACAGCCGCCTCGGCTACTACATCCGCCCCGGCAAGCACTCGATGACCAAGGGCGACTGGAAGGTCTTCCTCGACTTCGCCGACAAGCAATGGGGTCCATCAAAGTAGCGTTGGCCGGTTGAAGGATTGACGGAGAGCGGCAATTGCTTGCGGGAATCGTGGCGGCGCGGCGTTGACGGCGGGTCGCTCACCCCGCTAATATAATGAAAGGGGAAGGAGGACAGGTATTCCTGCCTGTCAGAGGAGGATAGGCATTCTTGCCTGTCACAAGGAATCATGCCATGTCTGTCTCCGTTCAACCTCATGTACCCTCAATCGATCGCGCCCCTCCGGCGGTCCCGAGCGACCCCATCTGGCGATTCAGCGTGCGGGAATACCACGACATGATCCGTGCCGGGATTCTCGGCGAAGACGACCCCGTGGAACTCCTGGATGGATGGCTGGTGCCCAAAATGATGAAGAATCCCCCGCATTCTGCCGCGACGGACCTTGTGCGCTACGCCCTGGAGGGGATCGTTCCGAAAGGCTGGTACGTCCGCTCGCAGGATGCGATCACGCTGGCCACCAGCGAGCCGGAACCGGACGCGGTCGTCGTCCGCGGCGATCGTCGCACCTACGTGGATCGCCACCCCGGCCCGGAAGACGTGGCCTTGGTGGTGGAAGTGGCGGACGCGAGCCTGAAGCGAGACCGGACCTCCAAGAAGCGGCTCTACGCCCAGGCCGGCATTCCATCCTACTGGATTGTCAATCTCGTCGAAGGCCGCATCGAGGTCTACACCGACCCCTCCGGCCCGACAGGCGAGCCCGACTACCGCCAACACCGCACGTACGGCAAGTCCGAGGAAGTGCCGCTGGTCGTAGACCGGCGCGAGCTGGGCCGCATCGCCGCGAGCGCCATGCTCCCGTGAGTGCCGTCCGTTTCAAAACTAGCTGCGTCCCGGTTTCGTTCTCCAGCAACATCAAGTCCGGGGTCGGGAGCAAGATGGGTCCGCGCTCTATTATGCTGAAGCATAACCTACCTGGTCTCATTGATCAGCAAGAACCACTCGCTCGACGACGCGGGGATTTCGAGAGCCGTCGCACCACGGAATGTGCCTTGGCGGACGACATCCTTCGTGGCAAGGTCGAAGAGTTGAAAGGACAACTCTTCGGCCGGGAAGTTGCGGAGGCGGAGGGCGGCCGGGGAGGCGGCGCCCGGCGGCCGGCCGTCAATACGTCCGTCCTTTGACTGCGGCGTCCCCTCACCCCCGGCCCCTCTCCCGGAACGGGAGAGGGGAGCAATGCGGCGAATGAACGCCAACAGCGTGCGCCGGTCTTCGCTCCAGGAGTAGTCCGCGGAGAAGCCCGGAGGAAGCAAGAGCGGCATCCGGGCCTTGAGCGCGTCGGGTAGCTTGCCGCCGGAGGAGGTGAATGTTGGAACGGCGAAGGGCTCCCGGGCATCGATCGTGTAGAGCACGCCGGGCGGCACGGGCTCGTCTTCCCACAGGTAGCGGCACTCCAGCGGGAGACTGGAGAGGGCCTTCTCGTACTTGGCAAGCGGCTCGCGCCCGGCCACCGGCATTAACTTGGTATTGACCCGGATGGCAAGCGGCGGGGTCTGGAACCGCTTGGACCAGTCCACGGCCCGGCAGACCCGGGACAGGACGATCTGCTCGTCCTCGACGATCCGCTCTTCCCACGTGAGCAGGATCGGGTTGCAGTGGGCCAGCCCGGTGTAGAGCGTCTGCCGCGTCCGCTCGCGGTAGGAGTTGATCGGCATCTGCGGGTTCATGTACTGGTGATTGCCGCCCAGGAAGCCGTAGAAACAGCCTTCGCCCATGAAGACGTGGCCCATGGCCGCGAGCTTGAACTCCACGCCGACGTGCTCCTGCGGCAGGCGATCGACGA
Organism: uncultured Planctomycetaceae bacterium; assembly: GCA_964354245.1. Taxonomy (GTDB): domain Bacteria; phylum Planctomycetota; class Planctomycetia; order Pirellulales; family Thermoguttaceae; genus CAYGZI01. The sequence continues at coordinate 18,243 of CAYGZI010000001.1, read as the reverse complement.
AGTAGGTCCGCATCCCGCCCAGGAGCGGCTTCCAGCCTTCCTGGCGATAGAAGTTCGGGTTGCGCGTGACCTGGTGGTGCGGCTCGGCCAGCACCAGGTGATTGCCGTCGTGGGCCTGAAGCTCATCGTAAACCATATTGACGAAGTCCTTGCCGCACTCCGGGTCGCCTTCGCCGGCCGCGGTGAAGCTCGATAGCACCGTCTCGTCGCGGAACACGGTGGCCAACTGCTCCAGGTAGTCGCCGAACATGCGGAAGAAGCGGGACTGAGGGTTGCGGTAATCGGCCGATTGAAAGCCGGCCTCAAGATACTGCGCGTAGGGCGGGCTTCTCTTGCCGAGCGGATAGTGGCTGACCGCCAGATGGACGCGCAGCCCATGCCGGCCGGCCACTGCGCAGACGTTGGCCAGTTGCTCCGCGTTGTAGGGCGAGAGCCGGCCGGCGGCGTCGAGCCTGGGCCACCAGAGCCAGCCTTGGCACAGGTGAACGAGGTTCCAGCCGCACTGCTGAAGATAAGCGTAGTCTGCGTCGAGTTCCCGCTCGGTGAGCGATTCCCAGAAGTGGAACCCGTAGTCGGGCCTGACCGGATCGAGGATCGCAAGCTGCCAATCGAGCTGTCCGTGCAGCAGCGATTCCCGCGGAGTGCCGAGCCCCTTGAACACGGCCTGGCCGCGGTAGGAACCGGCCAACGGCCCGAGCGGCTTGCCGGCGCGGGTCAGAAGGCGCAGGGCGGGGTCGTAGCCGAGGAATTGTCCGTCGGTGATGTGGATTCGGAGTTGGGACGCCACCGATTTCTCCGGCCCGCTCTTCCAGACCGCGCGGAGTTGGGCACGATGCTCGCCGACGGGGAGTCCGCGGATCACCGCTCGCCAGATGCCTTTGCCGTCTTCCGCGAGCCTTACCGTCCGATTGCCGAGCGTGGCGCTCACGTCCACAACGTCCTTGCCGAGCCGTTTGGCCTGGCGGTCGAGCACCACGGCATAGATCGGCACGCCTTCACTCCTGGAGTGCTCGACGGTGCGGATCACCGGCAGCGAAGGCACGATCGCCTCGCTGCCGAGGAGCCGGAGGCGGAAGACGACGCTTGCTTCTTGGCCGGCCTCTTCGGTCCAGGTAGCGACGAAGAAGATCATCTCAGCGAAGTGATGGTGATAGCCCTTCTGCCGATAGAGATCCAAGAGATTCACCGTGAGCTTGCCGGGCCCGTTGTGCCAGGGGCTGGTGAAGAGCGGCGGGCCGCCGCGCCCCTTGACGACCGCGAAGAACTGCCACGGGTGCGTGGCCTCTTTGACCTCCAGCTCGGCGATGGGGTGCTGTTCGATCTGGAATTGAAATGGCGGGAGGGCGGCGTGGTCCCAAATGGACTTGGGGTTTCGCTTGGTGAATCGAGTACACTGCTCGTCCACTCCATCCACGTCGGCCAGCTCGTTGCCCTCGCCGGCGTACCACCGCGAGACTTGGGACTTCCCGGTCAGCGGCAGCGGCGATTGCGTCGAGTAGCAGAGGATTGCGCCGTCGACGCCCGATCGCTTGTCGAGCCACGTCATCGCGCGGTTGTAGACCCAGGAGTCGCGCATCCCGTAGTAGGGGAGCTTCTGGTCGCCGCGGACGATGTACCAGTCCCCCTCGTCGTAATCGGTCCTCGTGACCGGCGCGGGCGGCTCGGCCGGAAGCGCGGTGGGCGGGATTGAGAGAAGAAGCAGACCGAGCGTCGCGCTCCACACTTTGACTCGTCGGGTGTCCATCGTCGCCTCGATCCTTTCCTCATGGTCGTTTGGCGGCCGTCCGACAGAAACAGCCCTCTCCCGCCCGCGGAATAGTCATGCTATCTCGCGGACGGGCGCGACGGAAGAGCAAGGTAGTCAAGAAATGGGGACAGGCGCCGGGACATCCGGCGCCTGCTTGGCCCGCTGCACTTGAAACCGCTGTTCCAGTTGCGTCAATCGGGCACGTTCATCCACAAACGGCGAGCGCTCACCAGCCTCCCGAGGGCACTTCGGCGTGCTCAGCACGGGTGACAAGGCGGCGGATGGTGAGGAAGTCGATCGTCTCGGACAGGAAGTGGACGCTGCCGTCGGCGAATACGGCGTTGCACCCGCCGGAGTGGAACGAGAACGGCTCGTCGTTCAAGCCGCAGTTGTTGGCGCTCCACAGGCAGTCGGGTGGGCCGCCCAACGGGGTGCTGTTGTTGTTGATGTACTTCCCGGACTCGTTGGGCGGGCCGGAAACGCCGCTTCCCCCCGCATCCGGATCGGCCCAGCGGTTGACCGCGCGGTTCTGGCTCGTGCCGCTGCAATCGGCCGTGTCCCCGAAGCCGCTTGCGCAGGCCGGGTCGGGGTACTTCGAGAACGTGTAGAACTCGATGGTGGGATACGTACGTCCCGAGTCCTCAATGATGGCGATGGTGTTGCTGGCGCCGTCAAAGACCTTCGCTATGGAGGTGGCGGGGACTGCCAAAGCGCCGTCCATGCGCGTGGCCTTGTTGCGCAGGCCGGTGACCGGGTCGATGTCGGTGTAGACCGTGGAATAGTAGTCGAGCTGGCCGTAGCCGAATGGGTCCTTTCTGTCGGAAAACGGATTGCTGGGGCAAACGTAGGTCTTGATCTCGTACTGGGCGGCCTCCTGGTTGCCGGGCCAGCGGGTGTCGCGGTAGCTGTATTTCAGGCTCATCTTGTCGTAGATTTCCCGCTGCTCGATGAACGGCAGGATCGCGGTGAACGTCGAGTGGAGGTCGAACATCGTGCTCGGCGGGGACGTGGAGTAGTCGGTCCCTTCGCCGCCGGTGGGCAGTCTTCCGTACGCCGATTCGTGGTTGTGCAGCCCGACTCCGATCTGCTTCAGGTTGTTGGTACACTGGGAGCGGCGTCCGCTTTCCCTGGCGGCCTGCACCGCGGGCAGCAACAGGGCGAGCAAGAGGCCGATGATGGCGATCACCACCAGCAGCTCGACGAGCGTAAAGCCAAAGCGTCGGTTGTTCCGTTTCATGGACGTTCTCTCCTTATCGTGGGTGACTGTGGTGTGAATGATCCTGTGGACAACGATCTTGCTTGCGCGATTTTCGACTCGCTCGGCCGGTAGCGTTACACCTCCTTTCCGATCGTTATGGCTTCTACTTGCCTCCGAGCGTCCGCCGGCGGACCGTGGCCGCTCCTCGGGCCGGCACATCGGGCCTTGCCGGTCCGGGAGCCTCGCGACGCCACCTTCATTATCCCCGGCTGCGTTAGGGCATTATTAGCGCGACAATGATTCTCCGTTAAAGTTGCGCAAGGGCTCGGTTTGGCGCAGACCCCGCACGCAGAGAACCTACCCCAAGGGGTTTCTTGGCAAGCGGCCCTTTGGCGATTAGACTTATGCTATTGCGCCCGGTGGCGCCGGGCCGTCGAACGAACCTCACGGAGCCGACTCCCATGAAACCAGCAGCGATTCTCCGCGTAACCATCCTCGGGTGGCTTGTGGCCGCCGGCCCGTCTCGGAGCAATGCCGAAGAAATGGATGCGAAGCTCAGCGCCTTTTTCAAGCAGTATCTCGAAGAGGGCTTCCGGATGCGGCCGACGGAGGCCACGGGACTGGGCGACCACCGGTTCGACCACCTCTTGGACGATCTTTCGGCCAAGGCCCGGGCCGGCTGGGTCGTGTACGACCGCAAGACGCTCGAGGACCTGCCCCGGCAGGTGGATTTCGAGAAGCTCTCGCCCGCGGGAAAGCTCGATTACCGGATCCTCCAGCACGAGCTTGGAAAGTCGCTGTGGCTGTCGGAGAACACGCACCCCTTCGAGCAGGACCCCCGGGTCTACAGCGGATACATAAGCGACAGCCTGTTTCTGCTCCTGACGCAGTCCACGTTGCCCAAGGAAACCAACCTCGCCAACGCCATCGCCCGGATGAAGCAGATCCCGAAGGTGGTAGCGGCGGCGCGGGAGAATCTCAAGAACCCGTCGCGGGTGGCCACGGAGACGGCGATCCGGCAGAACCGCGGGGCAATCGGGTTCTACGAGGGGGAACTGTTCGACCTGGCGGGACCGACGCCGCAATTGGAGACCTTGAAGGCCGCGGCTAAGCCCGTGGCGGCTTGTCTGAAGGAGTATCAGGAGTTTCTTGAGAAGGACCTGTTGCCGCGGGCCAACGGCGAGTGGCGGTTGGGCGCGGAGAAGTTCGCCCGAAAGCTGGAGCTGACACTCGACGCCGGCCTGAACGCGGGGCAAGTGCTGGCCATGGCGGAGTCGGAGTTCGATCGCGTGGAGCGGGAAATGTACGTCATCGCCCGGCAGCTTTGGAGCCGCTATTTCCCCAAGAAGCCCCTGCCGCCGGACGACGAACAAGGCCGCCACGCCACGATCGCCCAAGTGCTCCACGCGGTGGCCCAGGAGCACGGCAAGCCGGAGGACCTGACTCGCGACGCCCGGGCAACGGTGGCGAACATTCAGCAGTTCATCCGCGAGCGCGACATCCTGCGTTTGCCGGAGCCCGACCGCTGCCGGGTGATCGAGATGCCGGAGTTTCAGCGGGGCAACGCGACGGCGTACCTGAACTCAGCCCCGCCCTTGGATCCGCGGGCGGCGAGCATGTACGCGGTCAGCCCGCCGCCCAAGGACTGGGACGCGAAGCGGGTGAAGAGCCTCTTGGAGGAGTACAACAGCCACATGCTCCAGATCCTCACCATCCACGAGGCCTATCCGGGGCACTACGTGCAGCTTGAGTACGCCAACCGCAGTCCTTCGCTAGTGCGCCGGGTGCTGGGATCGGGCGTGTATATCGAAGGCTGGGCGGTCTACACCGAGCAGACGATGCTCGACCAGGGCTACGGCGGCGGCGACCTGGCGTTGCGGCTCACGCAGCTCAAGTTCTATCTCCGCGCCGTGGCCAATACGATCCTCGACCACAAGATGCACTGCACGGCGATGACCGACGACGAGGCCCTGGACCTCCTCATGCGCCGCTCGTTTCAGTCGGAGGGCGAGGCGCGGCTCAAGGTCGTCCGCTCGAAGCAGAGTTCCTGCCAGCTCTCGACCTATTTCGTGGGCCGGATGGCGATGTACCGCCTGCGCCAGGAGGTCGAGCGCGAGCTGGGCGAGCGGTTCGACCTGGGCCGCTACCACGAGGCGGTCCTGGACCAAGGCTCGGTGCCGGTCAAGTACCTGCCGGAGCTGGTGCGGGAGCGTTTGCGAGAGCGGCGGTGATCACCAAAGAGACTTCCGAAGTCTTCAAGACTTCGGGAGTCTTTCTCTGCCACGATGATTCATCTCCCATCAGAAGGCGTGATCAGCCTATGGCGCACTCCGGCGACGAGGGCCGACAGGCTTCGGTCGGGCCCGGTGCGGGCCGGTTCGCCACGACCCATTGGAGCCTGGTGCTCGGTGCGGGCCGCCGCGGCTCAACCGCGTCCAGACGTGCCCTGGCGACGCTCTGCGAGAGCTACTGGTTCCCGCTGTACGCCTTTGTGCGCCGCGAAGGCTATTCGGCTCCCGACGCCCAGGACCTGACGCAGGAGTTCTTCGCCCGGCTGTTGGAGAAGAAGTACTTGGCGGTCGTTGACCCGCGGCGCGGCCGCTTCCGCTCTTTTTTGCTGGCGGCGATGAAGCACTTCCTGGCCCACGAGCGGGACCGAGCGAAGGCGAAAAAACGCGGCGGGGGGCGGCGCATCCTTTCGTTGGACTTTCCGTCTGCCGAAAGCCGGTACAACCTGGACCCGGCCGACGAACTGACGCCCGAACGGCTGTACGAAAGGCGCTGGGCCCTGGCCCTGCTGGAGCAGGTCCTCAAACGGCTCCGCGACGAGCACGCCGCCGCGGGGAAGCTCGCTTTGTTTGAGCGGCTTAAGGAGTTTCTCACCGGCGCCAAAGGCTCGCAGTCCTACCAGCAGATAGCCGACGAGTTGGCCATGACCGAAGGGGCAATTAAGGTGGCGGTCCACCGCCTGCGACGACGCTACCGCGAGCTGCTGGAGGAAGAGATCGCCCAGACGGTCGCGGGCCCCGAGGAGGTCGAGGACGAAAGGCGGGCACTCCTGGCTGCCGTGCGGGCGGGAAGCCGTTAGCTGGGCAAATGAACAAACCGCAGAGGACGCAGAGAACGCAGAGGATTCACAAAGAAAGGGAAATGGTTGAGAATGGTACGCGGACAGGGGTCGCCACCGGCAAGACGCGGCTCTTCAACTCCCTGATCTCCGTCATCCTCTGCGATCTCTGCGTCCTCTGCGGTAAAAACCCTTGGCCTTCCCCCTGTAACCTTTCGCCGGATTTCGGTCAGTAGGTAGTAGAAACGGCTCCTACCAACGGAGAACAGCCATGTCGGAAGCGCACCGTTGCCCGCAATGTGGGGGGGGACTGCCGGCGGACGCCCCTGAGGGGCTGTGCCCCGAGTGCCTGCTGAAGGCCCGACTGGAGACCGAGGCCAGCGCGCCGTCCGGGCCTGAACCGGAACCGGGCGCGCGCTCGCCGGGCCATTTTATCCCGCCCAGCCCGGCAGAACTGGCCCCGCAGTTTCCCCAGCTTGAAATCCTCGATCTCCTGGGCCACGGCGGCATGGGGGCGGTGTACAAGGCCCGGCAGCCGGGACTGGATCGGCTGGTGGCCCTCAAGATCCTCCCCCGCGAGGTGGGTGCCGATCCGGCCTTTGCCGAACGCTTCACGCGCGAGGCCCGGGCACTGGCCAAGCTGAGCCATCCAAACATCGTGGCGGTCTACGACTTCGGCCAAACTCCCCTCTCCGCTCCGGGGAGAGGGGCCGGCGATCAACCTCCCCTCTCCCCCTTGGGGAGAGGGGGCGGGGGTGAGGGCCCATTGTACTACTTCGTCATGGAATACGTTGACGGCGTGGATCTCCGCCGCATGCTCCGCGCCGGACATCTCCAGCCCCGCGACGCCCTGGCGATCGTGCCGCAAGTCTGCGAGGCCCTCCAATTCGCGCACGACGAGGGGATTGTCCACCGCGACATCAAGCCGGAGAACATCCTGGTGGACAAGCGTGGCCGGGTCAAGATCGCCGACTTCGGCCTGGCCAAGCTCCTGGGCACTACCGGTAGCACTGGCGTCTCGCCGGTCGAGAAACCCTTCACGCTGACCGGCACCGGCCAAGTGATGGGCACCTGGAGCTACATGGCCCCGGAACAGATAGAGCATCCCCAAGCGGTCGATCACCGGGCCGACATCTATTCGCTCGGCGTGGTCTTCTACGAGATGCTCACCGGCGAGCTCCCCATCGGCCGCTTCGCCCCGCCCTCGCAGAAGGTCGTGATCGACGTGCGCCTGGACGAAGTGGTCCTGCGGGCCTTGGAGAAGGAGCCCGAGCAACGCTATCAGCACGCCAGCGAGGTGAAGACGGAGGTGGAGCTGATCAGCAGCACGCTGCGGCCGTCGGGACCGTCGGCCGCACCGGCGGTCGAGATGCCTCCCAGCCGCCGCAGCCTCCGACGAAGGGCAATGCTGCTCGTCAGACTCGCCGCGTGGACCGGCCTTCTTGTCGGCCTCTTTGGGGTTGGGCTGCCGAGTGCCTTCAGAGCTTGGTGGCCACACACGTACGGCGAGAGCTGGCAGATCTCACTGGCGCCTCAGTCGGGCGCGTATCACAGGTTGTGGCTGGGCGGCAAGCGTTACTTGTACGGCTGGGGATGGGGAGGGTTGCACGCACGTGACCTCATCGCCAAGAAGCCGTGGACTGGGATAGCGAAGATAGAGCTGTTGGACACGTGGCGCAGTGCGACGCTGGAGTCCGACCTGTTCCGCGAGGAATGGCGCTGGACCGCCCCCGGCGGAGAGGTGACTAGGTCGCGCGATGAACCCCGGCCGGAATCCGTCGCCGAATGGATGAAGGCCGCCGGCATCGACATCACCAAGCCCGGCGTTCAGGAGGAGGCCGTGGAACTGATCCGCCTCGTGAAGGAAGCGACCAGCGGGCTCCTCCCAGGTGGCCAGCGCCCCGTTGACTACCCTGAATCCTCTGAACGTAGCTATCCCTCCGGGATCAAGATCGGGCCGTTCACGAGCGAACCCGTCGGCGGTGGTCTTCTGACGAGGACCGGGCAATCGGTTGGACTGGACTACGATTCTGCCGGCACGGTACTCGTCGTGGTGTTCCTGGCCACGTGGATTCTCGGGATCCGGACCATCGTGCGGCGGCACCGTCGGCGGCTGGCCGCGGCACACGAGACGGAGCGGCGCTACCGGCTGGGAACGGTCGGCTTCTGGGCCTTGGTCATCTGCTTGCTGGGCGGGCTGGCGACCCGCATTCCAGATCTGCCATGGGTCAGGCTCATCCCGCGGGTGTACGGCGTAGGGGGCCCAGGGGGCGCCCTGACGCCCTCGTGGAACTGGTACGGAAACGTCACCGGCCTGACGTTTCTCGCCGTCTTCCTGGTGTGTTTCGTGACGGACTTCTTCAGTCGGGGTCGCTCGTGGCAGCCCCGCATCATGGTCGTTGCCGGGGCCATCGTCGTAGCCGTGACGAGCATTCTGTTCTGGGGTCTGACCCGTCCGGTCGGTCTCGCAGCGGGGCGGCTGACAGTGGCGGGCAGTTGGCACGGGGTGGACGTGGGGACGCGACCCGTGCAAGAAGGGGTGGACTGGGTCGCCAAGAACATCCATCAGCGGAGCGGCCCTGGATTGTGGATTGCCTTCGCCATGGGGCTTGCGCTCCTCGCCCTGGGCTGTCTGGCAATCCGCCGGGCGCGGCCCAGATTAGCGGAGTCCCCAGGGCCGGCGGGAGAAAAGGAGCTTCGGAGCCCGGCGGCTGCGCGCGAGAAATGGTCCGAGCGCCGCTATCAACGCGCTGCCGAAGCCGTGCGCACGCCCGCGGATCAAGTCAAAGGCCCGGCCACGGGCTTGCTCGTTGCCGGGGCTCTGGCAATCGCTCTGCCGTTTATTCTGATCCCGGCGTCTTGGGTCGTCGTAGGAATGGTCTGGCCGGGGGTGCGGGAATCCTTGTTCGTTCCATTCGTCTTCGGAGGAATGGCCTATATGGCTGCAGCGTGCCTGCTCGGCGTGATGATGATCTTAGGGGGCTGGAGCCTCAAGCGGTTCCAGTCGCGGTGGCTCTCCCTGACCGGTTCTGTCATCGCGGTGCTGCCGTGGAACCCGGCTTGGCTTCTGGGACTGCCGATGGGGATTTGGGCCCTGATGGTACAGAACCGACGGGAGGTGGAAGAGGCATTCGACGCGCAGACGACCGATTTGGACTCGTTGGCTCAACGGATCAAGGCACTCGGGACTGCACTGTTCGTGACCGGGGCAATCGGAACCCTGACGGCGGCAGCGCACCTTCTTGGTTCGGTCGCGGCGGGCTATACGCTTGCCCCGCTTGTATGGATCAACGAGTCAATTGCGTTCCCCAACTTGGCCCGCTTATACGCGGTGCTCGTCATCCCCAACGTCCTCGTGATGCTGGCAGGCGTCCAGACGAGAAATCGGCTGTCGTCCCTTTGGGCAACCATTGGCTGCGTTCTCGCCATGCTCCCGCTGAGTCTCACTTGGCCGTTGAGCCTTCCGATCGGGATTTGGGCTTTGGCCATCCTGACGCGATCAGACTTCAGAGCCGCCTTCGCTGACGCGGAGGCAAGCAAGTAGGTTATGTTTCGACATTCGTCACTCGTTATTGGAATCCCACCATTTGTTCTGAAGGAGTAGGCCGACCCGGCGCCAAACTGCAATGATAGCCCCAACACGTGTTCTCCGGTTGGCTTCTGCCGGCGTGCTTGTTCTTCTTGGTCTGGCCGCATCCTTGCCGGCGCAGGGCACGCGGTCGGATTACGAGCGCGCCAACAGCCTTCGCGCGCGGACCGACGGCAAGGTCTTCAAGACCCGCGTGGCGCCGCACTGGTTTGCCGGTAACACCCGCTTCTGGTACCGCAACGACCTGGCCGGGGGCGAGCGGGAGTTCGTGCTCGTCGATGCGGTCAAGGGGACGCGCCAGCCGGCGTTCGACCACGCGAGGCTGGCAGCGGCGCTGGCCAAGGCCGCCGGCAAACCGATCGACGCCAAGCGCCTGCCCATCGAGCAGCTCGAGTTCAGCGACAAAGAGCCCGTCGTGCTGCTACGGTCCGAAGGCAGACTCTGGCGCTGCGATCTGCGAAGCTACGAGCTGCGCCAAAAAAAGGAGAGCAAAGCCGGCAAGCCTGGGGCCAAGCCGTCGCTGCCTGTCCAGGAGACGCCAAAGGCCAGCCGACGAACCGGCCCGGAGACCACGATCACCTTCGTCAACCGGACCAAGGCGGACGTCGACATCTTCTGGCTCGATGCCGACGGCGAGCGCAGGCCCTACGGCACGGTCCAGGCCGGCCAAGAGCGCCAGCAGCACACGTTCGCCGGCCACGTCTGGCTCGTGACCGACCGGCAGGGAAAGGTGCTGGCGGCGTTCGAGGCCACCGAAGAGCCCGGTACGGCAGTCGTCGACGGCGACGGAGAAGGGGACAGGCACCTTTTGCCCGAAGGGCCCGAAGGGTGTTTCACACAAAAGGTGCCTGTCCCCTTGTCCGGCCCCGCGCCGGGAAAGCCCATGCGCAAGGGCAAGAAACTTTCGACGGGCAGGCCGCGCGAGGCCGCCTCGCCCGACGGCCAGTGGCGGGCGTTCTTCAAGGACCAGAACCTCTACGTCCGCGACCTCAAGAAGGGGGAGGAGTTCCGCCTGAGCACCGACGGCACTGCCAACGATGAATACTCCGGCCGCATCTGGTGGTCGCCGGATTCCAAGCGGATTGCCGTATTGCGCACGAAGAAGGGGGAGGAGCGCAAGGTCTACTACGTCGAGTCGTCGCCCAAGGACCAACTGCAGCCCAAGTTGCACTCCTATGACTACCTCAAGCCGGGCGACCGCATCCCGCTGGCCAAGCCGCAGTTGTTCGACGTGCCGGGGCGCAGGCAAATCCCCGTGAGCGACGAGCTTCTCCCCAACCCCTGGAGCATCACCGACCTGCGCTGGGAGCCCGATTCGAAGCGGTTTACGTTCCTCTACAACCAGCGGGGCCACCAGGTGCTCCGCGTCGTGGCCGTGGACGCCGCCACCGGCAAGGCCCATCCGATCATCGACGAACAGTGCCGCACCTTCATCGACTACTCCGGCAAGCAGTTCTCGCACTACATCGACAAGACCCGCGAGATCCTATGGATGTCCGAGCGCGGCGGCTGGAACCACCTCTATCTGTACGACACCGCCGCCGGAAAAGGGGACAGGCCCCTTTTGCCCGAAGGGCCCGAAGGGTGCTCTGCACAAAAGGGGCCTGTCCCCTTTTCCGGCAGGAACGCGAAGAACCAGATCACCAAGGGCCCGTGGGCCGTGCGCGGCGTGGACCGCGTGGACGACGAGAAGCGGCAGGTCTGGTTCCGCGCCGGCGGCATCCGGCCCGGGCAGGACCCGTATTACGTCCACTACTGCCGGGTCAACTTCGACGGCTCGGGCCTGGTGATCCTCACCGAGGGCGACGGCACGCACTCGATCGAGTACTCGCCCGACCGCCGGTTCTTCATCGACACCTGGTCGCGCGTGGACCTGGCGCCCGTGATCGAGCTTCGCCGCACGGAGGACGGCAAGCTGGCCTGCGGGCTGGAGCGGGCCGATTGGTCGGAGCTCGTGAAGACCGGCTGGCAGGCGCCGGAACGGTTCGTGGCCAAGGGGCGCGACGGCACCACGGACATCTACGGCGTGATCTTCCGGCCCACTAACTTCGACCCGAAGAAGAAGTACCCGATCATCGAGGAGATCTACGCCGGGCCGCAAGGCTCGTTTGTGCCCAAACCCTTCCGCCCTTTCCACTCCCCGCAGGCCATGGCGGAGCTGGGTTTCATACTGGTGAAGATCGACGGCATGGGCACGTCGAACCGCTCGAAGCGATTCCACGACGTGTGCTGGAAGAACCTCGGCGATTCGGGCTTGCCCGACCGCATCCTCTGGATCAAGGCCGCCGCGGCGAAGTACCCGCAGATGGACACCGGCCGCGTGGGCATCTACGGCGGCTCGGCCGGCGGGCAAAGCTCGACCCGGGCCCTCCTGGCCCACGGCGACTTCTACAAGGTCGCGGTCTCCGACTGCGGCTGCCACGACAACCGCATGGACAAGATCTGGTGGAACGAGCAATGGATGGGCTGGCCGGTCGGCCCGCACTACGCGGAGCAGTCCAACGTCACCCAGGCCCACCGGCTCCAGGGCAAGCTGATGCTCTTTGTGGGCGAGATGGACGAGAACGTGGACCCGGCCTCGACCATGCAGGTCGCCAATGCCCTCATCAAGGCCGACAAGGATTTTGACCTCGTGGTCATGACCGGGCGCGGCCACGGCTCGGCCGAGAGCCCTTACGGCAGCCGCCGGCGGCAGGATTTCTTTGTGCGGCACTTGCTGGGGGTGGAGCCGCGGGGGAAACCGTAATCGTCTGCGGCGCAATATGTTACGGCGGCAACACCGCTGCGGACGGCAGGCCGCTCGAGTGCGGGATGTCACATTCTGAGCGCCAGCCGCGTCTTGTTATTGGATGAACGAGATGAGTTCCAACAGGTCCTGGGCCGGACAGGCGCCGGATGATCGCGGTGCGGCGATGCCTGGTGCTCTGTTCCGCCTTCATGCCCAGGCTGTGTTTGCGGTCTGTCTCGCCAATACCCGGAACTACCATGACGCCGAAGACGTCGTGCAAGCCGTCTTCCTGAAGGCTATCGCAAAGACTTCCAGCCTGCGGGAACCTGCGCGGGCCCGTGCCTGGCTGTTGCAGGTCGCGCGTCGAGAGTGCATCAACTTCCACCGTAGGCGGAAACCAGTGGAACCGCTCTTGGATGAACCATCGACTCCGGCTGCCGGCGGCAACGCCGTTTGCGAGCGACTGCACGAGGCCATCCACAAACTCCCTCAGAACTACCGTGAAGCCATCGTGCTCTACTACCTGGACGGACGCAACTGTTCGGGCGTCGCGGCTTCCTTGGGCACAACGGAACCGGCGGTCAGGCAACGCCTGGTGCGTGCCAGAGCCATGCTTCACGATCTTCTGCAGGAGGAGCGGCCATGAGCGATGCGAAGCAGTGCAAAGACCGGTTCGAAGCCATCGTAGCCTTCGTCATGGGCGAATTGGATCCCCCTGCTGCGCGGGAACTGCAAGACCACGTCGCTCTGTGCGACAGGTGCCGGGAGGCCCGGGACGCTTTGGTGGAAGAGGAGAAGGAGGTCCGATCGGGTTTCGAGGAGCTTGCGCGCAGCCTCGGGCCGGTCGAGCAAACGGTGCTTGGGCAGCAACAGCACCAATCAAGAGTCCGTGACGACGTATTCGACAACCGTTTCTTTGAAAGGATTAGGACCATGATTCTCGCGCATAAACGACTGAGCGTTGCGGCGGCGGCAACGGTGATGGCTCTGGCCGCCAGTGTGATCCTCTACGTATCCATGTTTTCGTTCTCGGCTCCCGCGTATGCCCTGGAGCAAACCGTGCAAGCGAACAAGCACGTCACCAGCTACCACGTCAAGATCACTCCCGCGGAGGAGCTGGGCGAAGCCTGGGTACAACTCAAGCCAGACGGCAGCCCGCTGCAAGCGCGGATGGATGGATTAAGCCCCGACGACGGCCCGAAGGTCGTCATCCTGTCGGGAGAGAAGGCCGAGGTTTGGTTCAAGAAGAAGAACTCGTTCGCGATTGTCAGAGACAAGGATGCCCTCAAGGAGTTGATGAAGATGCGGGCTCTTTTTGACCCGAAACTGGCATTTGAGGAGCTTCAGGCAGGGCAACGTGCCGGCAAAGCGCAAGTAGTAACGGAGGAGCCTGGCAATAAAGGCGAGCCTGTCACGCTGACAGTAACGTCCAAAGCCGCCCCCGATCGCCGGGAGGTGTACGAGGTGGACCCCAAGAGCAAGCTTGTCGAACGGGTGACCGTATATCGCCGCCATGGCGACCAGTGGAAGCAGATGAGCCAGCGCGAGTACCTCGACTACAACAAGGAGATAAGTCCGGGCGTCTTCCAACTGGAGTTGCCCAAAGACGTATTCAAGATTGACCAATTCCATCAAGAGATCGGCCTTGCGAAGGGCGGTCTCAGCGACAACGAGATAGCGACAAAGGTAGTTCGGGAGTTCTTCGAGGCTCTCATCGCGAAAGACTACAAGAAGGCCGGGACGATCTGTTCGGGGATGCCCGCGGAAAAGATGAAGGAAGGCTTCGGACGCGTCAAGTTCTTGCGGATTGTCGAAGTCGGTAAGCCCGCTGCGCACAGTGAAACCAGATCGCTTCAGGTGCCGGTTAAGGTAGAGTGGGAAGCCGAAGGCAAGAAAGGCGTCAGATCATTCTCACCATTCGTACGAGCAGTGCACGGACAGCCGGATCGATGGGAAATCATCGGCGGGATTTAGCGCGGCATTTCTCCGCTTGACCGACATCCGCGTCCGCTACCTGAACGATGAGCCGCCAGCACGGCGACGCAAGCGTCGCCATGGCACCCGGGCGACCCGTCCGCCGTTGGCGGATTACCGAGTCGGCGTGGCTGAGGCGCCGATCACGCCGTCGATCCATTGGTTGGCCGTGGAAACGCGCACCCCCGCCATGACCGCCCCGTATTTCTCCGAACCGGGATCGCCAGGGTCTCCCGTGGGCGGAGGATTGCCGGACGTGATCGCCACGAGCTTCCAGGAGCCGCCCTCCTCGATGAACCATCCGCCGCCACTGTCGCCCTTTGAAATGCCGACCTCCAATTCCAGCGGCGTCGGAGCCCCGAGCCGATTCAAGGTGGGATCGCTGGGATGATCGAAGTCGCAGAGGAGGACATTCTCGCTGACCACGAGCTTTCCGAGCTTGGCGCCGGCGGCGTCGATCACGTTGTTCCCGCCACCCCACTCCTGCGTTGGCGGCAACTTCATGCCCGCCAACCCGTCGCCGATGCACCCGTGGCCAACCTTGGTCATGGTCCGGCCGACTTCCTCCTTGCCGCGGTAGCGCTCGGCGGGCCGGACATTCCGAACCGGCCGATCGAGCTCCACCAGCGCGAGGTCCGCTCCGGCGGCAATGCCGGCCAGGGCGGCCTCGCGGAGAGTGCCCGGGAACTGGGGGGCCGGCCGGGGCACGCAGCGGATCGCGCGGTATTGCTCGCCGCCGAACGTGTAGCGCATTTTTTCCGGGGGTGCTTTGGCCGCGACGTGTCCCGCGGTGAGGACCCACCGGGGAGCAATGAGCACGGCGCTCCCGTAGAAGGTCTTCGTCTTGTCACCCGGCTTCGGCTCCACCGCCGCTTTGCCCACGCACTGGAAAGCAGGGGCTTCGCCCAATTCGCGGTATTTGGCCGCGGGCCGGTCGTGGCGGATGATCGTGGCCCTACAGTCCAGTGAGCGTTGGCAGGCGACGAGGATCGCGACGGTCAGAAAAGCAATGAACGGGGATTTCACGGCGATTGCGTCCTCAGTTCGTCGATCGACTTCCCGGTGGCCTCGGCGTAAAGCACATCGGGGCAGACATCGACGCCGTTGGGCCAGACGACGGTGCCGGCCTCCGCGTCGACGCTGACTTGCTTGAAGAAGTCCACGCTTTCCAGCGGCGTGAAAACGCCGCCGCGGCCTACAATCCGTCGGCGGAAGTCGAGCTTCGCCACCGTGCCGTCGGAGAAGGTGCTCTCCAACTCGTAGTCCTTGACGTGGCGGACTTCACGGACTCGGGGAAACATCTTCTTGGCTCCCGGTCGAACGAATCGATTCTACCGCGATGCCAACGGTAAGTTCAAGCCCTTCGGGCTTCAGGGGAGAGTGCCATCCCACGCTTCGCGTGGGCCACGTCCGGCCGCCGGCACGGCGGCGCAAGTGCCGCCGTCGCGCCGCGGCTATTCTTTTGAGAGCAGCTCAAAAGTGAACTGCCACGACATCAGCCTGATCAACGGAATCCTCGTAAGGACGCTGTCAATGCAATTCAGCAGCGGCAAGAGCGCCGGCACATAGACTCCGGCACAACTGGCGATATGCCAAAACCGGATCTTCCCAATGTCGAAGAATCGCTTCGCGAATCTTACCTCTCTGAGGCTCAGAATATGCGCGCTCTCCCACTCGGTTCTCCGCTGCGGCGTCCGGTTGCGGTACCATTGAATCAGAGGGTTATAAGCAAGCGCCTCACCCGCCAGGATCCTGCCCTTCGGAGCCAGTATCCGCTGAAGCTCTGGAAAGGCATTCCGGACGTCCACGTGGTGCAACATGCCCGCACAGAGAATCGTATCGATACTGTGATCCGGCAGTCTCGTGTTCTCGGCGTCCGATTGGATGAAAAGGGCATTGCGGAGTCCGAGGCCCTGGGCCCGCTCTCTGGCCATCTGGACCGAGACCATGCTGATATCCAGCCCTATGGCCAACCTGGCGCCGGCTTGTGCCGCTTTGATGGCGTTATGGCCGGGCCCGCAGCCGTAGTCCAGGAACACTTTCCCCTGGGAGTGCTGCTGGATCCAGCGGTCCACGTACCGGGTCGATTTGGAGACGGTTTGGTAGAGCTTCCCCCGATTGCCCCTGAAATCCTTGTAGGTCTCGGGGTCGAGGGAGTCGAGGAACTTCTGATCGCGGCCTTGGTCGAAGAACTGAATCTCCTTCTTCTTCCGCTCTTCTAAGCTGCGCATCCACTCCTCGTCGGGGATTTCCGGGAATCCTGCAAGGTGCTGGATGAGCTCTTGAGTGTCCATGATCGGCCTTTCCAGTGGGAATCGGGCGGCGTAACCGCTTCTGATAGGGGTGAGCCCTTTGGACGCGGGCCGCGAACCTGAAAGCATACCATATCCGCGATAGCACGGACAACGGTGAGCCCGTCATTTGGAGCGGCCTCGAAGCCCCCCGACGGCCGGGCTACCGGCCGTTCATGGACATGAGTTCCAGAGACTTCCGAAGTCTTGAAGACTTCGGGAGTCTCCCTGCTCAGAATTCCGCGTGTTCCGTCCGGGCGATGATTTCTTCCTGGAGCTCGCCGGAGAGGTCGCAGAAGTAGTCGCTGTAGCCGGCCACGCGGACGATGAGGTCGCGGTGGGACTCGGGATTGCCCTGGGCCTCGCGGAGCGTCTCGGCGCGGACTACGTTGAACTGCACGTGGTGGCCGTCCATCTTGAAGTAGCTCCGGACCAAATGGGCCAGCTTATCGATGCCGTTTTCGTCGCCCAAGAGCGAGGGCGTGAACTTCATGTTCAACAGCGTGCCGCCGGTCTTGAGGTGGTCCATCTTGGCCGCCGATTTAATGACGGCCGTGGGCCCGCGGCGGTCCGCGCCTTGCACCGGCGAGATGCCTTCGGAGAGGGGCAGGCCGGCCTTGCGACCGTCGGGCATGGCCCCCGTGACCGAGCCGAAGTAGACGTGGCAGGTGGTCGGCAGCATCTCGACGCGGTACCGCCCGCCCTTCGAGTTCGGCCGCCCGTCGAGTTCCTCGAAGAGGGCATTGAAGCATCGCGTCATGATGGCGTCGGCCCAGTCGTCGTCGTTGCCGTACTTGCGGGTCCGGTTGACCAGCCGGTGGCGCAAGGTCTCGCTGCCCGCGAAATCGGCGTCCAACGCGCGCACGAGGTCCGCAAGCGAGAGGGAAAAGGGGACAGGTCCAATTTGTGCGAAGCCGGGCACCGACTGA
The DNA here is from genome assembly GCA_964354245.1 of uncultured Planctomycetaceae bacterium. Lineage (GTDB taxonomy): Bacteria > Planctomycetota > Planctomycetia > Pirellulales > Thermoguttaceae > CAYGZI01. The sequence continues at coordinate 720 of CAYGZI010000001.1, read as the reverse complement.
ACGTCGGCCGCGGGCCGTTCCGGCGAATTGGACCTGTCCCCTTTTCCCTCGAAGACGAGCTGCTTCAGGGCCGAGAGGCAATCGGTCAGGCTGCCGATGCCGACAAACTGGATGTAGGAGTTGTTGTAGCGGGCCCCGCCGGCGTTGTAGTCCTTGCCCTTGCGGATGCAGTCGTCGGTGATGACGGAGAGGAACGGGGCGGGCATCGTGGCGGCGTACATCTGCTCGATGAGCTGGTTGCCCTGGAGCTTGATCCCGATGAAATGGTGCAGTTGCTTGCGGAAGGCGGCCAGCAGGTCGTCAAACGTGGCAAAGCTGTCGGCGTTCCCGGTGCGGAGGCCGAGCTGGTGGCCCGTGCGCGGATCGACGCCGTCGTGCAAGACCAACTCCAGGACCTTCACCAGGTTGAAGTATCCGGTGAGGATGTAGGCCTCTTTTCCGAAGGCCCCGGTCTCGACGCAGCCGCTGCACCCGCCTGCCCGGGCGTCCTCCAGCGACTTGCCTTGGCGAAGCTGCTCCTGGACCACGGCGTCGGTATTGAAGATCGAGGGGAAGCCGTAGCCCTTGCGCACGACGCGCAGGGCGTGCTTGAGCAGGGCGTCGGGGCTCTTTCGGGAAAGCTGCAAGTTGCTGCTGGGCTGCAAGAGGTGCATCTCGTCGACGATCTCCAGCAAGAGGTGCGTCACCTCGTTGGAGCCGTCGGACCCGTCGGCCAAGAGG